>NZ_LWEY01001400.1:0-55156 GCF_001634935.1 Oleiphilus sp. HI0043
TGATCGGCAAGCCCGATAAGCGTTGGCAATTGCGAGTGAATAATCAAAACTGCAACTGCGACAACCAATGACACCTTTGCAATCGCCTTTATGAGCTCCACTAAGGACTTGAGGGAAAACATCTTCGCCAAGCCTTTAATTGGGTCCATTCGGCTAAACTTAGGCGCCAGAGCTTTAGTTGAGAAAAGCCAACCACCCAAAGCAACGGACCCTGCAATAGCCGATACAAACAACAAAATTAGAAACGGCAAAATACCTTCTGCAACTTCAACCGCGGCTCTTGCGAGATACATTCCCATCTGGCTTGTATCTTGTGTCGCCTCTCTAGAAAACGAAAAACTAGCAGTCATGATCTTTGTTAAAGATGCTGCGATACCGCTACCAAAAATTAACAAGCCCCCCGCCCCGACAATCAGTAAAAAAGTTGTATTTAACTCTTTTGATCGGGGAACCTGACCTTCTTCTCGCGCTTTTTCGAGTTTCCGGCCGGTGGGTTCTTCGGTTTTATCCTGACTACTATCGTTCTCTGCCATAAGCGCTCTAAGCCCCCATCACATCGCGCAGATAAATATATGTATGCTCGCTAAAACGAATAAAAAGCGTATCAACATTTCCGACACCCACCCAAAGAATGAAAAAACCGAAAATCATACCGATTGGAAAACCGAGCGAGAATACATTCATCTGCGGTGCCGCCCTTGTCATAACTCCAAAGGAGATATTAACAATCAATACCGAAGTTACTACTGGCAGCGCAACCAGCAGAGCCGAAGCAAAGAGCCAGTTAATCCTCATCAACATATCCCACAATAAGTAAGGCTCTATCGAGTTTTCACCTATAATACTTGCTGAAATCGGCCACGCCCTAAAGCTTTCAACAATCACTTCAATCATCACTAAATGACCATTCATTGCAAGAAACGTTAAGGTTACGCCTATCAGGAATATCTGAGACAGGATTGGTGTATTAACACCGTTCGTTGGGTCAACCATCGAAGCAAAACCCAAACCCATTTGCATCGAAATCATTTGCCCCGCCACCACAAACAACTGCATCAGTAGCACAAACATGAAGCCCATTAAGGTACCGATAACAACTTGCTGAAGCACAATCAAAAAAGAACCGATTGACAGAGCGTCAATCACAGGGACAGGGTCAATCAATGGAGCAACGATTAGCGTTAAGGCAAAGGATAAGCCAATTCGGACACGCATTGGCACCAACCGTGTTCCGATTACCGGAACCACCATCAAGAAACTGGCAATACGGAATAAGGGCCACAAGAAGGACCCAACCCAAGCGCCAATTTGTGCGTCGGTAAATTCCATCTTTTACCCGATCAGTAATGGAATGCTAGTCCATAAGCGTTCTGAATAGTCGAGAATTTTTGTCATCATATACGGACCCGCGACAATAAGCACAAACAAGGTCACCAGAAGCCTTGGTAAGAAGCTTAGCGTTTGCTCGTTGATCTGTGTTGCAGCCTGAAAAACACTCACCATCAAGCCAACGATTAGGCCGGGTACGAGTATTAAAGTGACCAAAATCAAAATTACAAATACGGCATCCCTTACAAGGTCAATTGCTAACTCTGGCGTCATCTTAATCTACCTCGTTATATTCCAAAGCTGGCGGCTAAACTACCCATTATCAGAGCCCAACCGTCAATCAAGACAAAAAACATTATCTTGAAAGGTAAGGAGATAATCATAGGTGATAACATCATCATACCCATTGCCATCAGTACGCTCGCCACGACCATATCGAGAATTAGAAAAGGCAGGAACAGCAGAAAGCCAATTTGAAAGGCGGTTTTCAGTTCACTTGTTACGAAGGCAGGCATCAACACCCAAAACGGCAAGTCATCAAGCGTATTGTATTCAGCACCCGATATACGCACAAACAGCGCAATATCATCTTCTCTTGTCTGCGTCAGCATAAACTCTCGAAATGGTAAGCTTGCGGCTTTAACGGCATCAACAGGTGCTAGCTGCTCGTTCATATAAGGTTGGATAGCCGTTTCATTAACCTTTTCAAAAACAGGCGTCATAATAAAGATCGTTAAAAACAGCGATAAACCCAAAACTATCTGGTTTGAAGGGGTTTGTTGTAGCCCCAAGGCCTGGCGAAGTATTGAGAAAACGATGATTATTCGGGTGAATGAAGTCATCATCATCAGCATCGCAGGCAAGAAGGTTAGCGCAGTCATTAGCGCAAGAACCTGGATCGTCACCGTATAGGTCTGCGAACCATCAGAATTATTTACCAGGGTTAGAGCAGGAATACCCGGGCTTCCTTGCGCACCTTCAGCAAAAGCTGAAAATGACAACAATGACAGAACGACACCTAGTGCTAGGAGTGCAAAAGTACGCACTGAAAACTTTGACTTCGTTGTCATAGCTTACCCTCTTGAGAGTTAAGCTCAGAGCTGCCTTGCTCCTCAGGCGTACTTTTAGTGAGCAAGCCTTTTAAAGTTGTCGAAAAATCGGAATGTGCACCACGACCACCACCTTCTTGAGCGTTATCACTAAGATCAGAATCGCTGTCAAAAGTATGCAAACAAGAAATCTGCTGATTGGTAACACCCAAAAGAAGTGTCTGCCCTTTTACACGAACTAAACTAACTTTTTCTCTTGCACCAAGCGGAAGAGACGAAAGCACTTCCATTTCTCTATTTTTAGCAATATTAAATCCGCTAAATCGGCGAGCAAACCAAGCCAAGACAAAAATGAAGACCACCATTGCGAATAAAGTAGCGACAACAATAGGCCAACTCGTTATCGGGTCGTACTCTGGTGCACGAGCTTTACTAAGGTGGGTCGATTCAGTATTTGAGCTGACAACTTCGTTTTCAGTTTTTAACGTATCGTCTAACTCAACTAATTGTTGCTGTGGCTCAGTGCCAGGATTCGTAGAATCTGAGGATTCATTAGCATACACAATACTGGTGCTCAGTATGAACACCACACAAAGGCGAATCAGTAAGCCCACAAAACTACCCTAAACGCCTGATACGTTCAGTTGGACTTACTACATCAGTCAGTCGAATACCGAATTTATCATTAACCATAACAACTTCACCATGAGCGATTAGTGTGCCATTGACCAAAACATCTAATGGCTCACCGGCCAAGCGGTCAAGCTCAATAACGGAACCTTGATTCAATTGTAATAAGTTTCTGATCGGAATGGAGGTATTACCGACTTCCATCGATAACGTAACAGGTATATCCAGAATGACATCAAGATCGGGAGCGCCTGGGCCACCAGCACCAGCGTTAGCAGCCGCAGCTGGACGCGAATCAAAAGACTCTAGAGGCGCAGACTTAATATCATCAGCATCATCCCCTTCGATAGCTTCAGCTTCGGCCATTGCCGCCGCCCACTCATCCTCAACACTACCTTCGCCGCCTTCAGAATCACCAGACTCTTCCATTGCAGCTTCCCATTCAGATGCTAGTTTTTCGTCTTCACTTTGATCTTCGTTATCACTCATTTTCTTCTTCCAAATTTTCGTCAACTACACTGGATATGAGGTTGGGTCGTTCAATTTTTTCTTCAATTTTCGCCGCTAACTGACCATCACTTTGCCCAAGCTTTGCTTTGAACATAGGGACCTTATTCGCAGTTAGCGTAATAAACTCTGGCATTTCTATCGGTATAACATCACCTTTTTCAAGCTTGGCAACATCTCTAAGTGATATCTGTTCTTCTAGGACTGTCGCATTAAGAGGCACATTAGCCTCTAAAAGATCTTTCCGAATAGTTGTCATCCAGCGCTCGTCAACATCGTCAACATCACTCTGGACACCAGCATCGAGGATCTCGCGAATCGGCTCAATGGTAGAGTATGGAATGGCCAGATGAAGGTCTCCACCACCGCCATCTAGTTCGATATGAAAGGTACTAATTACTATCACTTCACTAGGGCTAACAATATTCGCCATTGAAGGGTTAACTTCAGAGTTCATATACTCAAAATCAATTTTGAAAACTGCGCTCCACGCTTCCTTCATATCGATAAAGACTTGTTCGAGTACCATATGAACAACCCGAATCTCGGTAGGCGTAAACTCACGCCCTTCAATTTTTGCATGACGCCCATCACCACCAAAGAAGTTATCAACAAGTTTAAAAACTAGCTTGGCATCAAAAATAAATAAACCAGCTCCGCGAAGAGGTCTGATTTTGACAATATTTAAACTGGTAGGAACGTAAAGAGTATGGATATACTCTCCAAACTTCATGATCTGGACACCGCCCGTAGAAACGTCGGCGTTTCTACGGAGCAGGTTAAACAAGCTGATTCTGGTGTAGCGGGCAAACCTTTCATTGATCATTTCGAGCGTAGGCATGCGCCCGCGCACAATTCTATCTTGGCTCGCTAAGTCGTAATTGCGTATACCTTCTTCATCGGCATCGTCCTCCGTGTCGATATCACCATCATCGACACCATGCAATAACGCATCTATCTCGTCTTGTGATAATAAATCTTGCACACTAATACCTGACTATATGAATTTTTAAGCAATCACAAAATAAGCTATTTGACGGTCGCGAAAATAACACCAAACAAATAACTTAAAACATCTTGAACAAAACTACTGCAATACAAAATTAGTGAAATAAACGTTCTCTATCTCACCAGCCTCTTCACTACTTAAGACAGTATTAATCACTTCGACTGTCTGAGCTTGAAGCGCTAACTTACCTTCCTCAGTGCGAATCTGTTGAAAGTCCTGATCTGCGTATACATTCAATAAACGTGAACGTATCAAAGGCATATGGTGGTCTAAAGCATCCAAAGCACTGGCATCACGACTAGAAACAGATAATGAAATCTGCATATACCGCTGACGCCCATCGACATTAAACGTAACCAAAAATGCTGGCTTAATTGGAATGTAGCTAGCTGGCTCCTTTACTTCTTCTTCAATAACCGGTTCAGTTGGTGCGTCTTCATCGCCACCAAGCAAAAACATCGTCACACCAACCGATAGACCAATAGCTAAAATTGCAACGATCGCAATAATAATAATTAGCTTTTTCTTTGAACCACCTTCGCCAGATTGCTCTTCTTCAGTTTTGTTTTCTTCTTCTGCCACGTCAAAATCCCGTCATATCAAATCGCAGCTGAGCACCTTTACAGATATCCAGCAAAGTGTATGCCAAAAACAACAGTTCTCCGTTTAAACGGAAGCTTAACTGTTGCCTTTAACTATTTGATATTAGTTTAGCTTAAAGAGGGCGAAAATGAAGAGGGCCTGATAAAAACTTATCAGGCAAAGTAGTCAACGAGATTTGAAGAGGAGCGTGAAATCGATTCTGTCGTAGCTGTTTCACTACTAGAATCTTCAGAATCTTCTTGCTGATCTTCCGAGCCATTAGAACCTTGCTGCTGATCATTGGATGCAAAACGCTCATCACCGCTGCGTGCATCGACATTCACTTCCTGAAGCTCAACGCCGTTTGTCTCCATCATTTCACGTAAACGCACAACGTTAGATTCAAGCATTTCCCTGACTGAAGCATTATGGGCGTTAAATGTAATGGCTGCTGCATCATTTTGAACAGAAATTTTTACATCAATTGGACCAAGCTCAGCAGGGTTTAAGTGGATCTCTGCAGACTGAATTGCCTTTCCCGTAAGCCAAACTATCTTCTGGCCAACTTCCTCCCCCCACTCAACCTCATCCAAACCCGTCATTACTGTTGTCGAGTAAGGCGCGTTATCTAATTTCTGCTGCACTTCCGAAAACGTTGTTTTAAGTAGCGAAGATGAACGCTCTACACCACTACCAATCGTTTTTTCCAGAATGCTTTCAACACTACTAGTACTATCCGCAATCGCCTTAAACTTTGATTCACCTTGCAATGCCTGACTAACAACCTCCTCTTCCAAATTGAGCTTAGCACTGCCATTTTGGGACAAATTCTGAGGAGACAACCCAAGCCCTGAATCAATATTAGAATTGGTAAGCGGAGCTGCTTGAATTTGGTTTGCCGTATTTAGGTTCACCTGAGACTTCTTAGCATCCTGGTTTTGAAAAGATACGCCAGGCAAAACACTTACTGGCGCCACACCTGAATCAAGCCCAGTCAATGCTTGTGGAAGGTTAGCACTTACCGGTGCAAGGGCTTGTTGTATCCCATTTACCGTATTTAGCAAAGATGCCAACACATCTTCGGGTATGTCATCACTTGAAAATCCAAGACCACTCTCAAGCTCTGCCAGCGAGTTAGAAAGAAAAGTACTCATTTCCGGCAATTCTATGCCTTGCTGTGCCGCATCCAGAGACATTAAATTGCCACTCAATAATGCGTTGATATCATCCAGGAAGCTTGAATCCAGCCCTAAAGCTTCAAGCTTAGCAGCAATATCATCAAGTTTCTCAGGACTTATAGAAGACTGATAGACACCTGTTAATGTAGCACCAAATGAACCCTCTATGGGTGATGCACCCGGTTCGCTGCTCGCGCCCAATGCTGGACCGCTAGTTGACGCTGCTGGTGCGTTTCCTGCTGATACAGGGTTTGATAGAGATATATTTTGCATGAACAACAACCACCCGTTTCGCTCAAGCCATATTAATTATGACTTAGAAAAAATAGCTTTAGGACAAGCGAATTGTAGGCGCTCAAGTTAGTCGTCTAACTTGATTACACTACGCTTTAGGGAGGATTATGCGAATATCGGGCCAATATCCGCTATTTAGAGAATGGTACTTAATTTAATGAATATCGAATAGCTGTTTAAAATTAGAGATCTCGAATATCTTTTTTACCTCATCAGAACAGTGAACTATGCTGATTTTTACATTTTCTTTTGCGTGATCCTTAAGTAACAACAACATTCCCAAAGCAGAGCTGTCTAGATAACTGACGTCGCGCATATCGATGCGATATTCACTAACACCGTTGTCTTTTCCTTCGTAAGCGTCACAAAAACTCTGATGCGAAGCAAAGTCAAAGCGACCTTTAATCGCAATAGTTAGAGAGTTATCATCCGTTGAAAGTACTGATGTGATTGACATTTATGCCTCACCTTTGTCTAAATAGATATTTCCTAACGCTACCTTTCACAAGCCTTAAGTAGCGCTTCTCGAATTTTATTTATCGGGAGCACTTTTTGCACAGCGTTAAGTTTAACAGCTGCGCCGGGCATTCCCCATACAACACTCGTTGCTTCATCTTGAGCAAAAGTTGCACCGCCCACTGAAAGTATTCTTTCCATACCTTCGGCGCCATCACTTCCCATCCCCGTTAGGATAGCTGAAACTGCATATTTCCCATAATGCTGTGCGACTGAGTCGAATAATACATTGACCGAAGGCTTATGACCACTGACCTTCTCTCCATCATATAGAGAGGTAACCAAGCGCCCGTTTTTCTCGTAAACTTTTAAATGGAAGTCGCCTGGCGCTAAATAAGCATGGCCCGGCTCCAAAGGCATACCACTCTTTGCTTCCTTAACTGTGATTTCACAGTGTCCATCAAGCCGCTGCGCCAATGAGGCACTAAAGGTAGCAGGTATATGCTGCGCCATAACAATAGGCGGGCAGTTTGCTGGCATCCCTTGCAGGACTTCACGTAGAGCTTCCGTTCCACCCGTAGAACTTCCGATACAAATAATTTTTCGCCCGTCAAATTTACGTTTTTCTGTCGCCTCACTAGAAGCTTGCTTCGACGAAAGCACTCTATCATGAGCCGCCATATTCGCAATGGCAGCATTTCTAACTTTACTCTGAATTGTTAGCGCATAATCCGAAAGGTTATCCCAGGAACCACCTTGTGGTTTTGCGATATAGTCAACTGCGCCAATTGAAAGCGCATCAAGCGTAGCCGGAGCTCCTTTACTAGTTAAAGTAGAGATCATAACGACCGGCATGGGACGCAATCTCATCAAATTTCGCAGAAATGTAATGCCATCCATTTTTGGCATTTCAATATCCAAAGTCAGTACATCTGGACTGAACTGCTTAATTTTCTCACGAGCATCAAGCGGATGCTCAGCGACAGCCACAACCTCAAGGTCTGGTGCCGAGCCAATAATTTCAGATAAAACCTGCCTAATTAGCTCGGAGTCATCAACAATTAAAACTTTTATCTTACTCAAACCTACTTCTCCACGAAAAGTACGACATATTACTGCGCGAATCAGTCAAACAACTCAACACCACCGCTTGGTGCGGACTTTTGCTTCAAGTCATTGCTATAGCTAATCTCTCTTTGCAAGACTGTATCGTTTGTTGTTTCTCTAAGCTTTCTTACTTTAAGTGCACCGGTATCGGGAAAATACAAGACCTTTCTCGGGTATATATCACCAACATCTTCCGCTGCTAGCTCAAAATTTTCTTCGTAAATGTACTTTCTTACGTACGCTATATTTCGCTTACCAATGTCAGTCATGTTGCTAAGAACATTGCCGCCACCAAAAACTTTGATTTCGAGATTTCGACGCGTACCACCAAGCTTTAGGATTTCGTTAATAAGAAATTCCATCGCCCAGTTTCCGTACCTGGAGGCACTGCTTATTTCTGAAGCTCCCCACTTTTCCGTCGAATGAGCCCCTTGCTCTGGTAACATAAAGTGATTCATTCCACCTATACCAAGTTGCACATCTCGAACACAGGCAGAAATACAGGAACCCAGTACGGTAACAATCATTTCTCCAGTTTTGCTCACATAGAACTCACCCGGCATTATTTTAGCAGCGGGAACATTCATTCGCTTATCCCAATACCTGTTCACATGCTCAAAGCCTGCTAGGGGTGGTGGTAAAGTGTGATTTTGTGACATTTACTAACTATCCTACATTAACTGTAATATTGCTGCCCTGAACGACAATCAACATTCAATACTAAGAAATTTTCTGGTAGATGGTCTTACCTATTGGCTTAAACCTTGTACATACTCTACTCAAGCTCTCTGAGTGACCAATTATCAAATAGCCCCCATCTTTAAGCATATCGGCATACCTGTTGAACAAAACTGCTTGAGTCTCTTCATTAAAGTAAATAACGACATTCCGACAGAATATTAGGTCGAACGGGCCTTTCATTGGCCAGCGTTCCAATAAGTTTAGGCGCTTAAATCTAATTAACTCCTGCAAATCAGGTTTAACCTTAACGATATCCGGGTGGTTCTTATCAAACATGAACCACTTCCGCTTGATCTCTTGAGGAAGCGATTCAATTCGCTCAACCCCGTAAACACCTTGCTGACCTTTTCCCAAAACTTTGGAATCTAAGTCAGTAGCTAGAATTTTGCAGTCCCAGCCACTTAAATCAAAGTTATCCCGAATGGTCATTGCAATGCTATAAGGTTCCTCACCAGAAGAGCAGCCTGCAGACCAAACTCTAATTCGCCTTGAAGCAGCGTTGCTATTCTTTAGCTCCTTACAGAGCTTATCTCCAAGAAACTCGAAATGATGGTTCTCTCTAAAGAAGGATGTGAGATTCGTCGTAATCGCATTAATAAAACGACTAACTTCTTCGCTGTTTTCATTACGAATCAAAGACAGATATTCACTTACTGAGCCCAAACGAACATCTCTGAGCCTACGCGCCAGGCGGCCATAAACCATATCTTTCTTATGGGGCCCCAGCACTATGCCAGTATACTTATAGGCCAACTCGCTGATTTCCTGGAAATCAGCATCGGACATCGCAAACTCTCGTGATCGATCAGAATCCACTTAAGAACCTTAACTCGCTAGTAATTGTCGTCCGGCAACCTGATCTGGATCAGCGATCAATTGCTCGCTAAGCTCCAAAATAATCACCATTTTTTCTTCGGTACTTCCCAAACCTTTAACATATTGCGCCTGACTCGTTTGGGAAAGCTCGGGAGAAGGCTGAATTTGAGAATGAGAAAAGTTATACACATCCGACACTGCATCAACCACGATTCCGATAACCTTGGCGTTAGACTCGGTTTCTACCGAAACGATTATCACAACCGTTTCATCGGTATAAGATAAATCTTTAATGCCAAAGCTATATCGCAAATCAACGATAGGAGAAACAGTCCCCCTCAAGTTCATGACACCTAGCACCTGACTTGGAGAATTGGGAATTGAGGTGATCTCTTCCCAACCTCTTATCTCCTGCACTGAAAGAATATTGATACCGAACTCTTCACCCCCCATAAAAAAGGTGAGGTATTGGTCGGTTGGCTCATCCTGCTTTGCATCATCGACTTCACCATTAATCTGTTCTAGCTTTGAATCTTGTTGCTCTGACATAGATTAAACCTTTTGTTTTATGCCGCTTCGCTATCGTCTGGCTCGGTAATCTTCTTATAGGCATCACGCCCAACACCAGCAAGCTTTATAAGCCCGCTAATATCCAGGATCAGTGATACAGTACCATCCCCAAGTATCGTTGCGCCGGATACACCAGGGACTGAACGATAGTTTTCCTGCAAACTCTTGATGACCACTTGCTGCTGAGCTAATAAGTCGTCAACTAACACCGCTACCTTAATATTGTCACCCTCGACAATAACGAGGAGACCATCATCAACCCGTTCATGATCTGCCTGAACGTTAAAAATATCCCAAAGGCGAATAATCGGAACATATTCGTTTCGAAGGCGAAGGACGTCACAGCCACCAGAAACGCGATGTATCATCTGATCCTGAGACTCAATCGATTCGACAATAGATACCAAAGGAAAAATATATACCTGCTGACCAACACGAATTAGCTGACCATCCAAAATTGCCAGAGTCAGTGGCAAGCGTATCGAGAACATACTCCCCTTGCCTGGAGTCGACTCAACCTCGACCGAACCATTTAAGTCCTGTATATTTCTGCGCACAACATCCATACCAACGCCACGCCCCGAAATATCGGTAACTTCTGCAGCAGTTGAAAATCCAGGCTGGAAAATTAAGTCGTGAATTTGCTCTGGTTCAAGATGATCGTTAGGCGAAACAAGACCGTTTTCGATTGCTTTCGATAAAATTCGATCTTCATTGAGGCCGGCACCGTCATCAATAATCTGAATAACAATGTTACCGCCCTGGTGAAATGCGTTAAGGGTAATCTTACCGGTTTCATCTTTGCCAGCGGCAAGACGCGCTTCTGGCGACTCTAAACCGTGGTCAAGTGAGTTTCGAACAAGGTGAACAAGAGGGTCGCCTATTCTTTCCATCACTGTTTTATCCAGTTCAGTTTGCTCACCAAGCAGAACAAGCTCAACTTTCTTTTCAAGACTCTTACTAATATCGTGAACGAGGCGAGGGAAACGTGAAAATGCAAAACTAATAGGAAGCATCCTAATACGCATGACACTCTCTTGAAGCTCTCTGGTATGAAGACTTAGCTGCTCTAAACCTTCCATCAACTTCGGCATCATATCGACCGTAAAGTCTTTGCCCAGTTCATTTAGCATTGACTGGGTAATTACAAGCTCGCCGACCATATTGATCAGGCTATCGATTTTGTCTGTGCCTACACGGATTGAAACGCTTTCAGGCTTACTTTCCTTTTTAACAGGCGCTGGCGCTTTACTCGCTTTCTCAACACTGGCACTAGATTCAACACTCGACTTAGACGCGGGCACATCTTCTGTCTTAACTGCTGAAACACCAACCGCAGCTTCAGCAACAACCGCTGGCTCTGCTGCTTCAGCATTTACCTCAGACTCTTCAGAAGCTTGCGAATCAATTTTCTCAATTCGAATATCCGAGTCATCAACGACCCACTCAAAGACTTCGTCTATTTGAGCTCTTTCGGCATCACCCTTAAGTACAATATTCCAAGCTAGATAGCATGCTTCGGGGTCTAGCGAGCCAAGTTCTGGCAGCTCATCAACAACACTGGAAACCTCGACTTCACCCAACTCAGACAGTTCACGAAACATACGTACTGGGTCATTACCAGTGCGCAAGACATCTGCGTCGGGTTTAAAATAGATAGTCCAACCATCAGAACCTTCGTCGGTTTCCTCGCTAGGACTTTCACAGTTTTCTGCTGTTTCACTGCCACCTTCCAGCAGAGCGTTGAACTGTACTCGCAACTCATCTGCCAACTTGGTTTCGCAGCTTTGACCGGCCTCAAGCTCATTGATCATAGTTCGGATACAGTCGACAGACTTCAGAAACAGATCGACATGATCCACTTCCATAACAAACTGGTCTGAACGAATAAGATCAAGCAGCGTTTCTACAACATGTGTAAATTCAGCAATCTCATTAAAACCAAAGGTACCACTACCACCCTTAATCGAGTGTGCAGCCCTGAATATTTCGTTTATCGCTTCAGAATCGAGATTCGAGATATCGATATTAAGAAGCGCAGACTCCATAACATCAAGCCCTTCATAACTCTCTTCGAAAAACACCTGATGAAACTGACTTAAATCAACACTCATTGTATTGGCCTGTCTACGCGTAGTTACATTAACGATTTTTTGTTCTTGGTAGCGCTGTACATTACAGAGGTAAAGCTTAGCCCATTACTTTCTTGATAGTCGCTAATAGCTGCTCTGGGTTAAACGGTTTTACCAACCAACCCGTAGCGCCAGCATTTTTACCCTGCATTTTCTTATCGCCAGCTGATTCGGTGGTCAACATTAAGATTGGAGTAAACTTATAATCCGGTAAGGTTCTGAGGTTCTTAACTAACTCAATACCATCCATTACAGGCATATTCACATCGGATAAAACCAGATCAACAGCAGTAGTTTTTGCTTTATCTAGTGCTTGCTGTCCATCTGCAGCTTCTATCACATCAAAGCCAGCACCTTTAAGAGTGAATGAAACCATTTGTCTCATTGAGGCAGAATCATCTACCGCCAATATTGTTGCCATCTACGTTCTCCCGTATGCGACGATTAAGCAATTTCCCTAAGAAATCAAAATTCAAAAACATTTAGTTAAGATTTAGCATTTGTTCCAAGCCCGCTAACTTAGCAGCCGCTTGCAACTCTTCGGACACGCTTCCCCAAGAAACTTCAGCCTCAGCAGTACGCATTGAAGTAAAAAAGGAAGCAAATAATTGCAAGGCTGCAGTATCCACTCTCGATACTTCTCCCGCACTGATAACGGTTGGAGATGCTAATTTAAGAATCTCTTCCATCTCATGATGTAGCGACTCAACCTTAGCGATATTCACAACACCTTCTAACTCAATTGCTGCTTCACTCATAATCAGCCTAAATCTCACCAAATAGTTATTTCTTCAACTAACTTTAGTAGCTATTTTCAGGAATACCACAAATCATAAACTGATTTTTTATCCCTAGATCGGCAATGAGAGGCTATAGAAAGGATTGATCATCAATGAAGCTTATTATTAAGCCAAGCCTTTGATGCAGCGATCTATTTTCGGCGAAACATCCTGGCTTGAAGAGCGTCTTCCAACTGCTTTTGCTCACGCTTGTCGGCAAGTGCGTTTTCCTCATCCTTGTAGCGCTGAATAAGGTCTGCCAAGCCTTTGGTTTTTTGGTGCAAAGCTGACCACTTTTCTTTGGTAATATTGAACGCTTTTTGTCCCTGATCAACAACAAGCTGTTGTTGCTGGATTGCGACATCAATTTGATTAACAAAGTGCAAGCTTGACTGCAATTGAGTAACGCTCTGGACGCTACCAAGGCCTCGCTTCATATCAGCAAGGTATTGATTATGATATTGTTTGAGATTATCCATTTGCGCAGTCTGATCGTCCAAATAGCGCTTTGCAGCTGTCATCTGCTCCAAAGCCGCTTGCTCGTTTCGCTCTGCCTGATCAAGAACTACCTTCAAACGCTGCGACTTCTTCATAGACAACCTTATAGACTGTAGCGCAAGCTAGATTATTGCGCTTGAGCTGCAGCAGCAATCGTTTGTGACATTTCCGCTATCGCTCTGGGCGCTTCAGACTCCTCAGTTAATCCCTGCCGCAGGAACTGCTTCATCTTTTCAATTCTTTCGATAGCAAAATCAGTTTGTGGGTCAGAACCTTTAACATAAGCTCCGACGCTAATTAAGTCTCTGGCTTGCTGATACCTTGCATAGATTTGTTTGAAGCGCTGTGCATTCTGTAAATGCTCAGCACTGATGATATGAGGCATAACTCGACTGATCGAAGCCTCGACATCGATCGCTGGATAATGGCCCTCTTCGGCCAAGCTACGAGAGAGCACGATATGACCATCCAAAATAGCCCTGGCGGCGTCTGCAATAGGATCTTGCTGATCGTCACCCTCAGTGAGAACCGTGTAAAAAGCAGTAATGGAACCGCCTCCTTTCTTACCATTCCCCGCACGTTCGACGAGTTGAGGCAGTTTGGCAAACACCGAGGGTGGATAGCCCTTTGTCGCGGGAGGCTCCCCCACAGACAATGCAATTTCACGCTGCGCTTGCGCATATCGAGTCAGTGAGTCCATTAACAAAAGCACGTTTTTACCCTGATCACGAAAATATTCCGCTATCCGAGTCGTTAGCATCGCAGCTCGCAGACGCATCAAAGGCGAGTCATCAGCAGGCGAAGCAATTACCACTGCACGCTTTAGCCCTTCTTCACCCAGGATATCCTCAATAAACTCTTTTACCTCACGTCCACGCTCTCCGATTAAGCCTACGACAACAATATCGGCCGTAGTAAATCGGGTCATCATACCCAAGAGCATACTTTTACCAACACCGCTACCTGCAAACAAGCCTATTCGCTGACCAACGCCGACAGCCAAGAGACTGTTTATGGCTTTAATCCCGACATCCAAGGACTCACGAATTGGCGCTCTGGCAAGCGGGTTAATCACCGCACCATTAAAAGGTATACGGGTTTCAGCTTCTAATGGACCGTGGTCATCCAATACGTTTCCGGCACCGTCAAGCACACGCCCAAGCAAGCCCCACCCTACAGCGACTTCACCAATGGAGTCAGCTGGCGTAACCAGGGCACCCGGCTTCAAACCATCCGCAGCAACAAGTGGCATCAAAAATGTACGATCATCCTCAAAGCCGACCACTTCAGCCTCGATCAAGTCACCCGAAACAGAATGAATAAGGCAACGATCACCAACAACACTTTGGCAACCAACAGCCTCTAAGGTAAGACCGACCATGCGCGTCAAGCGCCCGCTAAATTGTGGTGCCACCTGCGTCGGAACAGAATCAGCCAGTACACCAAGATTCGCAGCTATATTACTAGCAGTGTTGATTTCAAGCAGATCACTCATCTTCAGGGCCAGGTGTTAGTTGTTCATCTAATTCCCCAGAAGTACTGGTGTCCTCGGTATCCTCGGTGCCCGGCAACTCGGAATCTTGTATTTCATGATCAAGCTTGCGCAGTTCATCATCGCCTGTTTCAGGTTCCTCTTTCAAGGTGTCAGCCGAATAGTCACTCAGACTATCAATCGTCACTGGCACTTCTTGAGTACCTGAAGCTGTATTATTGACAGCGGTATCCAGCATACTCTGAACAGCTTTTTGAAATCGTTTTTCAACGGTATAGTCAATCACCTGAGCTGAAGTCTTCAGTAAGAAGCCACCAGCTATAACACTTGGATCTTTCACTAGCTCAATACCAGAACCTAAAGCCTCTAGTGCTTTTGAAACAGTTTCATAATCCTGCTCATTGACCTTTAACATTGCCCCTGAGTCCAGCGCTGGCAAACCTTCCATGACTCGAGACAAAGCCAGTGTAAGGCTTGCACTATCAATATTGAGCTCTCGGTGAATCACTGCTCTGGAAAGCGCAACCGCAACATTTAACATCGCCTCTTCAACGACTTGCTGTTGCTGCTGAATGGGGTTAACCAACTGGTTCATTAGGGCATCTAGCTGTGACAATTTTTCGGCAATTTCACCCTGGCCTTGGGCAACCCCTTGTTCGTAACCTTCACTTTTACCGGCCTCCAAACCTTCTGCATGACCCGCAGCACGACCGTCCTCTGAACCTTTAGCGAAACCATCTCGATGGCCTTCTTCAAAGCCGGAGTCATATGCCTGCTTAGTTATTGATTCAATTTGCTGTGCAGTCGGTGGTTTGACTTTCTCCTTTCTGGCGTTTTCTGCCTGACTAGCCGCACGACCGGGATCGCCAATATTCGGCAGCTCCCAGCGTTCGTAGGCGCTCAGTTCACCTAAAGGGACACGCTTGTTTTTGTCACTCATGCTATATCATCGCTTCGCCAGATCCGCCCAGCGCAATTTCACCGGATTCAGACAAGCGTCGAGCAATGGTGAGTATCTCTTTCTGCGCACCTTCTACCTCACTCACCTTAACAGGACCTTTCGCCTCAAGGTCATCACGGAGTAATTCGGCAGCACGCTTAGACATATTCTTAAAGATTTTTTCTTGTAATTCAGTATCAGCACCCTTGAGTGCAACAATAAGAATATCTGAGGAGACTTCCCTGAGGAGCGTTTGTATCCCTCTATCATCAACATCCTTGAGATTATCGAAGACAAACATCAGCTCTTCTATCTCAGTACCGAGTTCAGCATCAACTTCTTTGATACTATCCATCAAGTCGGCTTCAATAGTTGTATCAATAAAGTTCATAATATCTGCCGCACACTTGACACCACCGATCTTACTGGTCTTAGTCGCAGCGTTACCCGAGAACTGTTTTTCGAGAATATCATTCAGCTCTTGCAAAGCCTGTGGCTGAATGCTTTCGAGAGAAGCGACACGCATAATAACGTCAAGACGTACCTTTTCGTCTAATACGCCTAGCACTTCAGCAGCCTGATCTGATTCAAGATATGACAATACAATGGCCTGAATCTGTGGATGCTCATAACGTATAAGCTCCGCTACAGCACGACCATCCATCCATTTAAGCGTATCTAAACCAGTTGTATTACCACCAACAAGAATTCGGTCAATTAAGCTATCCGCCTTGTCCTGACCTAAAGCCTCTGTCAGCATATTCTTGATATACTCATCAGAACCGATTCCCATACCCGTTTGGGATCCGACAGCCTCCAGAAACTCGATCATTACCCCTTCGACCTGTTCCTGACTAATATCTTTCAATGCCGCCATAGAGGTACCCACCCGCTGTACTTCTTTTGGCCCCATATGCTTCAAAACCTGGGCAGCGTCCGCTTCACCCAGGCTCATTAGTAAAATCGCAGCAGCATCTACCCGCGAAACTTTTGGCAGCTTTTTATCGCCGTCACCATCAGTCATCTACATTTACCCATTGACGAATTACCTGAGCAACCCTAGCAGGGTCCTCAGCAATCAAACCTTTCAAGGCATTAAGTTGTCGATCAAAACCTTCCGAAGCCCCCGGTAACAGAAACTCATCAGAGGCACTCAAAGTAACTCGTTCTCCTGCCTCACCTTCACTCATGGCATCCATCTGTGCCAAACCGTCCTCATCTCCCGCTAAAGCAAGCTCTTTCGCTTGAGCGCCAGCTTCAGAAAGATTCTTAAACACTGGTCGAATGACGGTAAAGATAATAATCAAGGCGAACAACATTGCTATGCCTTTGGGCACCAGCTCTTTGAACCACGCCTGTTCCCATATTTCCGGCTCTTGTACGGCTTCCACAAACTTAGGTGCAAAAGGCGTATTAATCACATTTACGCTATCACCTCGTGCGGCTGAGTACCCTACCGCATTCCTTACCAATAGCGTCAAACGCTCAAGCTCTTCAGCCGTCCATGTAGTATAGCTTACCTCACCTGTTTCCGGGTTGATATTCTGTATATCATCAATTGCTACAGCAACCGTTAAGCGCTTTAGCCTACCTTGCTGGTGACGTGTGTAGCTGATTGTGCGGTCCACCTCAAAATTGCGAGTGGTTTGCTTACGCACATTTGTCGGTAAACCTCCTTCACCAGCGCCAGCACCGTTGGCTACTTCAGGGGCAGCACCCGCTGCGGGAGGCTGATTAGCAAGCGCGCCTGGTACACCGCCATCTGTCATCATCTGGCGCTGCTCATCCAAGGTTTGTTCACTTCGGACTGCTTGCATGTCAGGGTTGTAAAACTCTTCCGTTTCTTCAACCTGGGTAAAATCCACATCAGCCGAGACTTCTGACCTGAAACGATCCGCCCCGAGGATAGGACTCAATATACCTGTAATTCGCTCATTTAGAACTTTTTCCATTTTACGCGAATACTCAAACTCCCTTGAAACCAGCTTGTCTTCTTCGGACTCGTTGTTCCGAGACAATAGATTACCCTTTTGATCAACAACAGTAACTTTGCTCATATCCATTTCCGGCACACTTCCGGCGACGAGATTAACAATCGAGTCAACCTGCTCACGTGTCACTGGCCGCATAGAAGAGGTCTCGATCAAAACTGATGCACTAGGTTCTCTTGAGTCACGAACAAACACCGACCTCTTCGGAATAGCCAAATGAACTCTGGCGCTACGGATATTTCTGAAACTGGATATTGATCGCGCCAGCTCACCTTCCAGGCCTCGCTTAAATCGTGTCGACTCCATAAACTGGCTAGTACCCAAGGCCTGATCCTGGTCAAGGATCTCATAGCCGACACTGTTATCGCTTGTAATGCCATTCGCTGCCAGCTTCATTCTTGCTTCATGAACCCTGCCCGCTTCAACAAGCAATATGCCGGTACGGTGATCCATCTTGAAGTCAACACCATTCAAGTTAAGAATGCTTGAAACTTCTTCCAGGTCCTGAGCTTCTACCGAGCTCATCAACGGCTGATAGTCCGGCTCCTGAAGCCATAAAACAAGCGCCAAACCGAGGGCAACACTCGCGGCCAAACCTACCATCAAACCTACTTGCCGAAAGATTCCAAGCCGGTTTATACCGGTCATCAAGTCACTTTCAGTGCCGACAACGTCAGGCTCACCCGAGATACCACCCACCTGAGCGGGCAATGCTGAGTCTGTACCTGTATCTGTGGGTGCGAGTGCCATAAGTTAACCTTTTACTAAAATCCAAATAAGCAGTGCTTGTTCAAATACCAATCATTACAAACGAGAAGCAAACACTTAAACCGGCATTTTCATAATATCCTGATACGCCTGTACAACCTTATTCCTTACTTGCGTCAACGCCTGAAAAGATACCGATGCTTTCTGAGATTGCACCATTACCTGCGAAAGCGTAACGCTTGGGTCACCCTGCTCAAAAGCCTTAGCCATTTGACCCGCTTTTAATTGTGTATCATTGACCGAGCCAACCGCACTAGACAGCATGTCACTGAATTTAGGTGTTTGGCTCGCTTCCTGGGTGGCATTAATTTTTGTAGGAGATATTTCTTCAGTCTGAACCTGAGTTTTCTGAACCTGCGCACGCAGATTTTTCATCTCAGCCAGCACCTGATTGATATCTGCTCTAGCCCCTACGGAGTTAATCCCAGACATACATCCCCCTTGTCAAAATTTCGTTACTAAAAATACGCTTAAGTTAGTAACTGCATAAAGCGGGCCAATTCACAGACAAGCTGAAATTATAGATAGATTGGAAGGTTTAACATGATAGCATTGCTAATTCTTAGCAATAACAAAAAAAGGGAGCATACGCTCCCATACAGATCATCAGCAGATTGACGAAATCCTGTTGTAACAGGCAACTAGCAGAGCCACCCGTACACTCAATTCGATACCTAGGCAGCCATTTCAGCTGCAATATCGATACCCTGCTCTCTCATTTGAGCAAGCTTATACCTCAAGGTTCTTGGGCTAATACCTAGCTTCTCGGCAGCATTCTTCTTTCTGCCATTTTCTTGACGCAAGGTATCGATAATTATTTGATATTCTCGAAGCTTTAGATCTTTACCTAAACCTGTTCGAGAGTTTGGCTCAACCTCGACCTGCACCGACCTAACTTGCTCAGTCGGAACCTCTTGCTTGGATTCAAGTATCCAGTTAGCCGACTCGGATAAATCCAAGCATAGGTCGCTAACCTTAACCACACCATTGCAGGCCATAATCAGCGAACGCTGAATCGCATTATCAAGCTCTCGGACATTTCCCGGCCAATGGTATTGAGACAAGTAAGTCTCTACACCCTCACCAAACTCCATTTTTTCACGCTTCATTTTGCTAGAATGCTCAGCAAGCAAGCGTTTAGCCAGCGGCCAAATATCCATAGGACGCTCTCGCAAAGGCTTCCAGGCCATGGGAAACACGCTCAGACGATAATACAAATCTTCTCTAAACTTTCCTTCGTTTACGTACTCTTTTAAATCACGGTTTGTCGTCGCCAATACCCGTACATCCAAAGGAATCGCTTTTCTTCCGCCAACTCGCTCCACTTCACGTTCTTGCAGAACCCTAAGTAGTTTTGCCTGCAAGCCTAGATCCATTTCAGATATTTCATCTAGCAATAAGGTTCCGCCATTGGCAAGCTCAAACTTACCGGGCGAACTTGCATACGCGCCGGTAAAAGCCCCTTTCTCATGGCCAAACAGTGTTGCTTCTAGCATATTCTCTGGGATTGCTGCGCAATTCAAAGCAACAAAAGGTTTGTTCTTTCGCGATGATGACTCGTGAATATATCTCGCCAATACTTCTTTACCCGTACCACTTTCACCTGAAATCATTACTGTCGAATCAGATTCAGCAACTTTGCGAGCGACTTCAAAAAATTGCTTAGAGAATGGATCTTCAGCAACAGGCCCTTTCTCATCACTAGACTTTTCTTCAGATGTATCACCAAGCCCCAAAATTTTAATAATTGATTGAATTAAGGTTTTTGGTTCGAAAGGTTTTACTAAATAGTCTGCGGCACCACTTTGCATAGCTTCAACAGCCAGCTTAATTTGACCATAGGCAGTGATAAGCATCATCGGCAAACCAGGATATTTTAACTTAACCTGCTGCAAGAGCTCGTGGCCATCCATTCCCGGCATATTTACATCACTTATCACTACATCAAAATGCGCGTTTTCAAGCTCCTTCAATGCATTCTCAGCACAGTCCGCTTCTACGAAGCCCATCCCTGCAAGCTGTAATGTTGTACACAGTGCTTCTCTTAATTCCTTATCATCTTCCACAATTAATACTTTGGTCGCTGACATGACTTATTTACCTCTTAACACTGAGCAAAATTATTATTAGTAGGAGTAACATTAATTGACGGCAGGTCAATCATTGCAGTCACCCCTTTCTTGGATGAACGCATTCTGAAATTACCTTTATGCGCCTTAACAACAGACTGAACTACCGCCAGCCCAAGGCCAGTCCCTTTTTGCTTGGTTGTATAAAACGGTTCAAAAATCTTACTCCTGTGCTGGCCAGGAATACCAGGACCGCTATCTCTAATCACAAGACACACAGCCCCATCCTCCTTAACCCCAACACTAATCTTTATTGTTAATGGCGTTTCCTTGCTAACTGCAGAACATTCCCAAGCTTCAATACTGTTATTTACCAAATTAAGACAAGCCCCTACCAAGGCATCTTTATTGCATAAGACTTCAGCATTAGACGCTTCTATATCCCACTCGCTCTCAACACTTGCGGCATCCATCACTGGAACGGCTGCAAGCTTAAGCGCGAGTATGAAATCATTTAGCGGCATACGTTCAACTAAGCGCTCATCTCCTTTCGCGAAGATAAGCATATCCCTAATCTGATGTTCCAAATGCGTTAAACGAGACATTACTTTTTCCGACAAGTCCACGCGCATCGATTCATCTAATTCAGGCTGACAAAGGTGGCCCGCATACAACATTGCTGTAGATAAGGGCGTACGAATCTGATGAGCAAGGCTAGCAACCATCTTACCCAAAGAGCTCAAACGTTCGGCCCTGCTTACTTGCTCCTGCAACAATCTTGTTTCAGTCAGATCACTAAGGAGTACCAGCTGACCCGGCCCGGATGACATAGAACGAGTTTCAATTTTCACTCTTCGGCCATCTTTTAAAGAAACCTCGTGTCCATCATCGTGCTTTGGCGAAAAACTTCTCGCAATAACATCGACCCAGGCCAAACCTTTCAGCGGTTCGCCAAGTAGATCCATTGCCGCAGGATTACATTCTGTGACTAAACCTTTTTCATCTAGAACAACAACACCTGCCGGAAGCACCTCCAACAAGGTAGACAAGCGATTAGCTAGGTCTTCTTTTTCCTTGCGCTGTGCTTGCTTTTGACTTTCTTCAAGTGAAAGATCACTCTTGAGTTGACTAACCTTGTTCTCAAGGTTTCGGTATGATGAGGTTAATTGCGAAGACAAGTGGTCAAACAAGGACAAAGCTTCTTCGACTTTCTGCTCACCGTTATCTTGAGTAGAGTCAATTTGTCCCTGAAATTTGAATGCAGCATTACCCTCTATTGAAGTGCTGCCAGAACTATCATGCGCAACGCGCGAAACACGTGCATTGATTGCCTCCGAGCTAATAAAAGCAGGTTCATCTATCCAGGTTGCTAGTTTTTGTTGTCCCATGGCTTACCTACATCATTCAGTCAAAACAGTGTGGAATACTATTCGCTTATTTGTCAGCCAAACGCTCTGCGCAGCTCAAATAAGCTTTAACAACCTGATCTAAGCACTATGTAGGCCAAAGTATTTTTTTTCTTTATTATCAGCAACTTAATTGTAGCAATATGATAACAACCCGAAAGATAAGACAATTTTATGACGCCATAAAACGAAAAAAGCACGCAAAACTGCGTGCTGACATATTTTTGACTGAGCAAGAATAGTTAAGAAATATAATACCTAGGCATTCAAGCCGTATTTGCGCACCTTTTCAACCAAAGTTGTACGACGTATACGAAGTTTTTCGGCAGCGCGAGCAACCACACCAGAAGCCTCATCCAAAGCTTGTTGAATAAGCGACTTTTCCAAATTTGCCAGGTAATCCTTTAGATCGATACCATTTACAGGCAACAAGGCTGGTGAATCCATACTCGCCATTCCAGGGGCATTTTGTAGCTGCAGATCATCGGTCTGAACAACGTCATCAGTTTCTTCTATATGGCGATATTTTTGCGGTAACTCCTGAACACCAACAACATCATAAGGGTGCATAATACCCAGGCGCTCGACAAGGTTAGCCAACTCACGAATATTTCCAGGCCACTCATGACGACATAGACTCAGTATTGCAGCAGAATTAAATCTGATTGAGCCACGCTTCTCAGTCTCCATCCTTGAAATCAGCTCATTGAGCAGAAGAGGGATATCTTCAACACGATCTTTTAGTGCAGGCATCTCAATAGGAAATACATTCAAACGGTAATAAAGGTCCTCACGGAAATCACCACTGGTAATCATATCCTCAAGGTTTTTATGCGTTGCCGCAATGATACGAACATCAGTGTCTAATGTTTTATTTCCCCCAACCCTTTCGAATGTCCTCTCCTGCAAGACCCTTAGAATCTTAACCTGCATGTTCAGCGGCATGTCGCCAATTTCATCTAGAAAAAGCGTACCACCTTCAGCCAGTTCGAATCGACCTGCACGCGCAGTAATGGCGCCGGTAAAAGCACCCTTTTCATGACCGAACAATTCACTTTCCAACAACTCCGCCGGAATAGCACCACAGTTGACAGGCACAAAAGGCTTGTTTCTACGGTGCGAATTATAATGCAAGTTCCTGGCAACTACTTCTTTACCAGTACCCGATTGCCCTGTAATCAAGACGCTCACATCTTTATCCGCAACCTGTGCCATTAAAGCTCTAACATCTTGAACGCCGCGACTAGTACCTACAAGACTTCTAAAAAGCTCTACCTGACGCTGCTTACCACGCCCTGTTTGCGCCGAGTATTGTTCACGATAAACCTGGGCACGATATAAACTATCTAGCGTCTTATTATAGTTAAGAGGATAATCAAGTTGCGCAATGACCTTTCGTCTAAGAATATCATCAAGCCCGTCTAGAGCAGCATCACCTAGCCCTAGCACAGGAACACCCTCATCCCACTCATGTAAATCTTTAACGATCTGCTCAACCGGCTCCGAGTCTGCTCCCAAAAAAACGACACTTAAGTGCTCTGGCTCAATTGCATGCTCTTCAATAGTAGAGCGCCAACCTGACAAGGATGCGCTAAGAACACTTTCACCAAGAAAGGATAAAATAACAGAGATATCACGAAGCACTTCTTGGTTATTATGCATAACCAAAACTTTCATATCCTGGGCCATAGATGGACCTTATAGTTGTTTATTTTTTGGGTTTAACTTGAAGTAATGAATAGAGCAAAACAGTAAACTTTTGCACCCATGAGTACGCTCGAGCGGTTAATTGCAAAAAGCGATTATTCTTCAATATTCGATATCTAGCAATTAAAGTACGGATAGATTAATTAGTCAATTAAGTGGCGCAAAAAAGACGAAATAAGCGCCACATAAATAAATGTTCAAAATTTTGTCACTTATCTTATAAGTTATTGCCAGCGCAATAAAACTCAATCAAGCTTTATATTGAGACGAATCCAGATAGGTATTCGCAGCCTTACTTTCGCGGGTAATCTGCTTAAGTTCCATAGAGATCTCATCTCTATGCTTCAAGCTATCTTTTAGCACCAGAGAGTAAACTTTTTCATAGCGCCTCAAGATCGATAAAAGCTGTGCCCTATCTTCTTTAGTTCGCATACTAGCAATAACTGCCTGAAGCTCGACACGCACCTGAGCATCGAGCTCAGTTAAAAGCGCCCAATCCTGCTTGTCATTAGCATCTTTTAGTTGTTTAGCAATATTTAGAAACCGTTCGTTCACGCCATGCCACCTAATGATATTCAAGCACTCAATAATGAAGCAATACACACAAACAATGCAAGTTAAGATCCGCCCCCATGGAAACGAAAAAAGGCGATAATTACAACATTATCGCCTTAGCCTTAGTTACTGATCAACGTTAACTGATCTCAGATCGTTAAGGAAATTATTTCCGATTCCTCACTCTGAACACCGTCGATATCGATAGTCAAAATCACAAAATAATAAGTGCCTGCTACCATATCATCGATCTGCGCACTGGTATCCGAGCCACTACCTACAACAACACTTTGAGCTAAGTTTGATGCATCTGTACCATATCGAATAAGGTAACTGTCAATTTCGTTTAAATCTAGAGCAGTACCATCCGCTCTTTCTTCTGGAATTGACCACTCCAAGGCTATCGACTGTAAAACCTCAAGCTCATTAATTTCTACATTAGCAACTGACGACACCTGCTGCCCCACAGAATTGGATACAATGACATCATAAGCTCCGGCATCTGCAACAGAGGCAGCCTCAATACTTAATGAGCTCGCGTTAGCACCTGATATCTGAACACCATCTTTACGCCAGGTATAACTCAAGTCACCACCGCCTGTCGCAACGATCGACAGCACTGCCGTCTCACCCTCATCAATAGCGGTAGATTGCGGTTGCGAAGCAATGACGACAGGCGCAATGGAAATCACTTCATTCACCTGAATCGTCGCATTAACAGATGTTTGCGAGCCTACCGAATTCGTCACGCTGACACTATACACACCACTATCTGAGACTGAAGCTGAAGCGAAAGAGAGTGAGCTTGAGGTCGCGCCGCTAATCGCTACCCCACCCTTAAACCACTGATACACCAACTCACCACCGCCACTCGCAGCGACAGATAGTACCGCTCCCTCTCCTTCATCTACACTAACAGAAGTAGGTTGCGTAGAAATTTGAACAGGGTCTATCACAACTACTGGTGGCAATTCGTTAACTACTACTAAAGCAGTCAAAGACTCCAGGGTACCTGACTCATCGCTCACCAGAACATCATAACTGCCTGAGTCGGAAGTATCTGCAGCTGAAATCAATAGTGAACTTAGTACCGCCCCTTGAAGCTCAACACCATCTCTACGCCACTGATAGCTTAGCTCGCCACCGGTAGCTCCCACACTTAATAAGACCTCTTCCAACTCATCAACAATTACACCTTGAGGCTGGCTAATAATTTCGAGGTCAGGAGTCTCGTTAAGCTCTGCTACGTCGTTATAGGAATCATTCGTTTCCTGTCTAACCGCCGCAAATGTCTCGGCATGTTCACTATCTGGAAGCGCTTGCTCTAGATCTAATGCAATTTCGCTTGCCTCTAGAAAAACCTCATCCAGAGTAATCTGTTCATCGCCCTCAGTACTTTGAGCCCCTAGAACGCCATCACTGGCAATCACTTCCTCTACATGTTCGATTACTTCTTCAATCGTATCCCAACGACCCAGCTCAACCATTGACAAGAAAGAGGCTGACAAAACACCCATTTCCAGTTCTGCTTTTGTAATTGAACTATACGACTCAATAGCAGTTAAATCTGCTGGCGCCAAACGCATCGCACCAGCATCTAGATCTAGCAAGTCTTCAATGTGAGCGATAGATTCCTGAATACTATCAGCTGTCAAACCAATAGATTTAGCCTCCGCATGAGCTGCCGCCATATGCGTTAATGGGCTAAGATGAACATTATACTCCCGCCCTGCCACAATACCTGAAGCAACCGAGCGCAAACTAAAGCCAGACCCTGGGTTAAAGCTTTCACCAAAAGAAACGCCTTGCCCATCATTATCAATACAACCTTCCGTTGTATCGCACTTCATTCTGGTTCGACTATCAGCTGTCACTTCGACAACAACTGAGCCTTGTGAAATTTCCTGCTCAAGATTAAAGGTGTAGCGACCATTAGAGTCTGTTCTGACTGGACTCACCATTGGATTAACAGAACGAATAGTCTTGCCACCCTGCTCTTCTACTGAGTATAAGTTTACCAAGCCTTCTGAAACGACCCCTTTTATAGCGGTACCGCTAATCGTTGTAGTCACGGTATTGGTATTACCATCATCCGGAGTGGAATTTGACTCTTCACTGCCGCCACCAGAACCACAAGCCGTTAAAAGAATGGCCACACTTGAAGCTAATAGGTTCTTTGTAAGAGCGGCAATTCGCTTTTCACCAGTGTTGAGGAAAAATGTATGCATGAGAAGATTCCACTATTAAATTTCGATCTTGAGTAAGGAAATCTTAGCGCCAGAACACTTAAATTGACGGATAAACATCATTATTTAGCAACAAAAAGCGTCAACTTTTCGACAAATGATAAAAAATGTGAAATCGATGACAGGTGATACAGCACAAAGTTCACAAAAAATCCGCCAGAGTCTAAGAAACAAGCACTAGGAGTTTTTATTTATTTGTGCTCGAGAAGCTGCTTTACAGGTTTGAATGAACGCCGATACAGATTATTGACGCCTAATTGACGAAGCGCTTCTAGGTGCGCTTTAGTGGGGTAGCCTTTATGCTGTGCAAGGCCATAACCTGGATATTCCTTATCCAACTCTTTCATTTCTCTATCCCTTGAAACTTTTGCGATAATTGAAGCAGCCGCAATACAAGCAACTCGTGAGTCACCCTTTACCACTGCTTCACTAGGAATATTTAGTTGAGGGCAGCGATTGCCGTCAATCAAAACATATTCCGGTTTTATTGAAAGCGATTCGACCGCTCTTTTCATTGCCAACATCGATGCATGCAAAATATTGATTTCATCAATTTCTTCGACACTGGCCCGAGTAATGCTACACGCTAATGCTTTTTCATGAATCTCATCAAACAACATCTCGCGTTTTTTTTCAGAAAGTTTCTTTGAGTCAGCCAAACCTTCAATAGGGTTTGCTGGATCGAGAATAACTGCGGCAGCTACGACTGGCCCAACTAAAGGCCCACGACCCACCTCATCTACACCAGCAAGCAGCTCACCATTATACTGACAAACAAAAGCTTCATATTCCTTAGTCACAATACTTCCTTATTTGCCACTTTCTATCAGCTTAACTACCGCGTCAGCGGCTTGTTCACTTGCATTTAACCTCAAGCTTTTATGCAGTTCACTAAACGACTCTTGAGTTTCAGTTGCCTTAGAAGGTAAAAAGCGCTCCATTACCTGCTTTCCAATTAATTCTGGCTGAGCATCATCCTGAACTAGCTCGGGAACAAGCTCTCGACCAGCCAGCAAATTAGGCAATGATATGAAAGGAGCCTTCAGTAAGCGCTTCATAATATAGTGCGTAATCTTGGAGACTCGATAGGATACAACCATTGGACGATTTACCAGCATCGCTTCGAGCGTTGCAGTGCCCGACGCCAATACAATCACATCACTTGCAGCCATCACCTCACGCGAGCGACCTGAAATCAAGGTTAGCGGCAGGTTTACCTCGCAATCGTCTAACAAGGATAAAATTTGCTCTTTGCGCGCCTCATTAACATAAGGTAAAACAAATTTGATATTGGGGTCGCGCTCATACAACCAACACGCAGTATCAAGAAAGCTCTTACCTATATAAGAAATCTCACCTGCTCGACTTCCGGGAAGCAGTGCTACCAGTTTCGCATTTTGATCCAAGCCCAAAGCCTCACGAGCCGAGCTTTTATCTGAATGTTCTGGAATGCTGTCAGCCAGAGGGTGACCAACAAATCGTACTGCAACGTCATGCGCTTTATAAAATTTTGCCTCAAACGGAAAGAGAGTCAACATCAGATCGACTGCACGCGCTATTTTAAAAATACGCTTCTGACGCCATGCCCAAACAGAGGGGCTAACATAATGACCGGTTTTCAAGCCCTTTTTGCGCAAGGCCAATTCCAAGCCTATATTGAAGTCAGGGGCATCAATGCCAATAAAAGCATCCGGGCGTGATTTTAGAAAATGTTGTTTTAGGCGACGCCGAATACCAATCAGCTCAAAAATACGCCCAAGCACCTCAACAAGCCCCATAACAGAAAGCCGTTCCATTGGTACATGAGAGTTAAAACCCTCAGCTAGCATTAAAGGGCCACCAATACCTTCGAACCGAGCATTGGGATAACGCTTAAGCAGGGACTTGATCAAACCCGCACCTAAAATATCTCCGGAGGCTTCACCGGCTACCATTGCGATAGTCACTGGACGTTCAGATACAACGTTATCTGAAAGTTGTTCTTGAACCGATTGGTGTTCTTCAGCGCTACCCTTCATATCAGCCTAACGAATAATGCCCCGAGATGAGTTCTTGATACTTTCAACGAAGTGAGCAACATGTGCAGACGAAGCCGCTGCCTCTTCTAGCTCAATAAGCGCATCCTTCAAGTTCAAGCCTTGACGATAGATAACTTTATAGGCACGCTTTAGCTCCCGAATATCATCAGCGGTAAACCCTCTTCGCTTCAAACCTTCGGTATTCAGACCATGAGCCGAGGCAGATTGACCACTAGCCATGACAAAAGCAGGAATATCACGTAGAACAATACTCCCGCCAGCACTCATACTATGCGCCCCGATCTTACAGAACTGATGAACCATCGTTCCGCCACCCAAAATCACATTGCTTGCAACATGAACATGGCCCGCCAGGGTTGTGCTATTAGCAAAAATACAGTTATCACCGATAACACAGTCATGCGCTACATGTACATAAGCCATGAAGAGGTTATCACTACCAATGATCGTTTCCGACTGGTCCTGAGTAGTACCGCGATGAATAGTACAGTTTTCACGAATAATATTATTATCGCCAATAATTAATCGGGTAGGCTCTCCAGCATATTTTTTATCCTGGCACTCTTCTCCAACACTGGCGAACTGAAAGATCTTGTTATTCCGACCAATCGTTGTCGGCCCTTTAACAACCACATGAGAAAGTATCTGTGAACCTTCCCCTATCTCGACACCTTCACCAATATACGACCAAGGACCAACTTCCACACCAGCACCAATTATTGCCCCCTTTTCTACTATTGCTTGAGGGTGAACTTTAGTGTCTGAATGGATTTTGGCATCAGGGTGGATTGTCATTAACGTTCTCGCTCCGCTGTCATAATTTCTGCAATACAAGCAACCTCACCATCTACATATGCAGTACAGTCAAACTTCCAGATGTTATGCTTTGCTGCAATCAAATGAGATTCTAGTACCAGTTGATCGCCCGGAACAATTGGCCTTTTAAAGCGCGCTTTATTTGTTCCGGCAAAATAGTGTATTAAGTTTTCACTTGGCTTTTTGTTAGTCGTAATAAAGCCGAGTATGCCTGAAACCTGCGCTAGTGCCTCCAGCACAAGCACACCAGGCATGATTGGTTGATCAGGGAAATGTCCTTGAAAGTAGTTTTCGTTTACCGTCACATTTTTAAAGCCCTTGATCCATTCTCCGGCTTTAACCTCTGTAACTCGATCCACTAATAAAAAAGGGTAGCGGTGAGGAAGATATTCTTTAACGTCATTGATATCCATAATCATGAGATTCGACTCTTTTAAAGCAAGTTCAGGCAGTATCGCCAGCAGATCAAAACTATTTACTTGTCGGCAACAATCTTCTCTAATGCTTTTAAACGACCAGCCATTTTATCGAGCTGCCGAAGTCTTGCAATACTTTTCCGCCATTGAGCATTAGGCTGAACGCCCGTTCCAGACGAATACACGCCAGGCTCACTCAAGCTTTTTATCACCATCGTCATTGCAGTGATATGCACATCGTCAGTTATCGTTAAATGACCCGCTATACCACTTGCGCCGCCGATAACACAGTTCTTTCCGATCGTCGTACTCCCCGCAACAGCACAACATGCTGCCATGGCAGTATTTTCGCCAACACGGACATTGTGAGCAATTTGAATCTGATTATCGAGCTTAACGCCCTTCTCGATTACTGTATTGTCCAAAGCTCCACGATCAATGGCCGAATTAGCCCCGATTTCGACATCGTCCTCAATTACAACACCACCTAGCTGAACTATTTTTTCCCAGCCTCCCTTATTAGGAGCAAAGCCGAATCCATCTGAGCCTATCACGACACCACTATGAATAATGCAGCGCGCACCAATCGTCACGCCGTGATAGATATTGACGCCTGGATAAAGTCGAGTGCATTCACCTATCCGCGAGTCATCAGAAACTGTCGTATTTTCACCAATTACACAACCAGCCCCTAAGAAAACACCTTTACCAATTACTGCGCCAGCTCCCACAAAAACGCCTTCAGCGACCTCAGCAGTGTCATGCACAACAGCCGAAGGGTGGATATCTGAACCCGCACTAAGGTCAAGCTGGGTACTGTCCCACAAGTGAGTTAAACGCGCATACGCCAGGTAAGGGTTATCATGAATAATCAAATCTGCATCGTATGCTTCGGCTACCTGAGGGGTAACAATCACGGCACCGGCCTGGCTATCCGCTAAATATTTCTCATAGGCAGGATTCGCTAAAAAGCTTAAATCACCTGACTTAGCCGACTGCAGAGTCGAAAGGCCCGAGATGCTTATCGACGCATCACCTCGAACCTCTCCTTCCACATAGTCCGCCAAATATTTTAAGGTAAAGGCATTTTGCTTCATCTGATTAAACTCACGAAATATAGAAAGATCAGTTTAGCTTGTTAAGCTTCTCGATAATTTTATTTGTATAATCCATTTCTTGATTGGCATATAAAGCCGCTTCACGAGGAATCAACAAATCCAGTTTTTCTTCTTTTACTAGCTCGTTGATCGCTTGATCGATTTTGGGCTTTGAATCACTCAAAAACTCATTCCGTCTTTCTGCCAAAGCCTTATCAAGCTTACCTTTGCGGTACTTATATTCCTGAATCGCTTCTTCAAGATCAGATGCCATTTTCGCTCTTTCATTATCACTCATAATTGCAGCGTCATTTTTTAAGCGCATTTCCAAGCGCTGACCTTCTTCTCCGATAGCACGAACTTCAAGGTCCTGTTTTTTATATTTGGTCACCATTGACTCAGTGAACTCTTTTGCTGCATCTGAAGAAAATAAGGCAGCTCTCATATCAACCAGACCAATCTTCATTTCAGCAAGTGCCGACATAGAGAAGAAAGCAATACTTCCCATCAAAATAATTTGCTTAAATAATTTCATTAAAGACCTCCAACGATCTATTTTATGTTTACTTAGTAACTAGAAAGGCTGCCCTAGGGAGAACTGGAAGAACCGCGTATCGTCCCCGGGAATGTCATTAATCGTCTTACCAAAACTGAAGCCCAAGGGCCCGATAAAGGTTATCCATTGTAAGCTCAAGCCAGTCGACCAACGAATCTCATTCCCATCAAAATCATATCCCCTTGCTGTATCAAAAACATTACCACTATCAACAAAGTACGATAGGCGTAGCGATCGCTGGTCTTTCACAAACGGTACAGGGAAGATCAACTCAGCACTATTTTCAATTAGGAGATTTCCGCCAAAGGGGTCTGTAGACCCACCAGCCTGACTAGGAACCGACTGACGACCAAGCGAATTTCTTTGATAACCTCGCACCGAAGTAATACCACCGGTGAAATAGTTTTCGTAAAATGGAAGTATGCTGGTATCACCATACCCATCAGCCCACGCCAATTTATTGCGAATCCTGAATACAAAGTCATGATCTTTATCGATTGGGAAGTAGGTATTTGAGCGGTAGTTAAGTTTATAAAATGATAGATCACTGAAAGGTACCGACACTTCAAGCGTTAGGCCCTGTCCCCACCCGCGCGTTGGAAACTGCCCGCGATTCAATGTGCTTCTGGTCCATGACCCGGTAAAGCTGTAAGTATTAAAACTCGTACCATATTCAGAAACAAAAGTATTGATTCCGAGCGGCACATCCTCACCTGCAGATAGCTGAGTATTGGTATAACCAAAAGTGAACTTCAAGCGAGAAATACTGTTGATAGGATAACCAAAGGTTACCGATGCTCCCGTTTCATCGATAACAAAATCTGAACGGTCATCTTCGTCAAAATCAGTTTTTCTAGCAAAAAAGCTAAACCCTCGACTCACACCATCGACAGTGAAGTAAGGATCGAGATAGGAAAAGTTAGCAGACTTAACGGACTCAGTGGTATTCACGCCAAAAGAGACCTTCTTACCGGAGCCAAAAAAGTTACTTTCAGAAACACTCAAACCAAGTGAAAAACCGGAACCCTGAGAAAAACCCAAGCTTGCAGAAAGGTTACCGGATGAAGTTTCTTCAACCGAGTAATTCACATCAATTTGATCTGACGTGCCCGGTACTGAGGGCGTATCAATATTAACAGTACTAAAGAAGCCCAAACGCTCAAGCTTAGCTTTAGAACCTTCGATCAAGTCCGTTGATGCAGACCCACCTTCCATTTGAATCATCTCCTGCCGTAAGACTTCATCACGTGTTGAAGTGTTACCACGGAAATTGATTCTTCTTACATAATTCCGTTTACCAGGATCAACAAAGAAAGTAACCGAAGCGGTATAGTCATCATGCGCCTCAGGGATAGCGTTAACATTTGCATAAGTATAACCTTCTGCACCTAAAGCACGAGAGATAAGGTCAGATGTAAGTGTCAGTTTCTGACGTGAAAATACGTCACCCGGTTTTAACATAACAAGCTTTTCTAACACTTCCTTCTCTAGAACAAGGTCTCCCTTCAAGTCGAAGTCCTTTAACGTATATAACGGGCCTTCTGAAATATTAACCGTAACGAAAACATCTTCTTTATGTGGTGAAATCGAAACTTGAGTCGACTCGATGGCAAACTTGATATAACCATTATCCAGATAGAAAGAACGTATACGCTCTAAATCGCCACTCAGCTTTTCTTTTGAGTATTTATCATCACTGGTAAATACTGACCAAAAACTTGGCATCTTGAGCTCCATCAGCTCAATTAGTTCTTCATCAGAAAATGCTTGGTTACCAACGATATTGATATGAAGAATTGAGGCAACTTCTCCTTCGTTGATATTCAACTTGATTGCCACACGGTTGCGAGGTAATTCTTTAACTTCGGCCTCTACAGAAGCAGAGTATCTACCTTGTGTAACATAAGAGCGAAGGATTTCGAGCTCCAGACGCTCAAGCGTTACCCGCTTGAATACTTTTCCTTCTGCCATCCCGGCAGCTTTGAGCCCTTCCAGCAAATCTTCTTCAGAGATATCCTTATTTCCTTCAATTTCGATTTTCGAGATTGAGGGGCGCTCTTGAACAATAATGACCAAATCTCTATCTTCACGGGCGATTTCGATATCTGTAAACAAGCCGGTTTTAAATAGCGCCTTACTTGCTTCAACTATCTTTTCTTCACTAGCAGTCTCACCAACACTTAGGATAAACGCAGAAAATACCGAACCGGCTGATACCCGCTTAAGACCATCAACACGAATATCATTGATAATAAAAGCTTCTGCTTTAGCAGCTAAGGGGGCGATAGCTAGAATCAATAAGCTCAGAGCAAGCCAACTACGAATTATTTTTTTTACGCCAAACACAGACAATCCTATTAATGAATAACCACTACAAACGCATAATATCGTTATATAAAGCTAGAGACATAAGTATCAATATAAATGACACCCCTACTTTTAAACCCAACACCTGCCATTTCTCAGATAGTGGTTCGCCTTTTACAGCTTCGATCAAATAGTAAAAAATATGCCCTCCATCCAAGACAGGAATGGGCAGTAAATTTAAGATTCCTAAGCTTACGCTTAATAAAGCTAGAAAACGCAAAAACTCTTCAGAACCTGACTCGATAGACTCACTTGCTACTTGAGCGATGGTTATCGGGCCACTCAGGTTATCAAGAGAAATTAAGCCCATAATCATCTTCTTGATCGCGTTAAGTGTCATAACACAATCAGCCCAAACTTGTTCACTCGCCTGCATCAGGGATTCAAGAGGACCGTAGCTTATCGTTCTTATCATCTCTTTCGGGTAAGTAAAGGGCTGAACACTCACTCCTAAACGACCAACCGAGGCACCGTCTTCACGTATAAATACTTCTGGTCTAAGTGACAGAGTCTCGACAATAAGCCCATTGTTTTCTCCACTCCTCTCAACCTTAACGACAACATCTTTTTCAGCAGAGACTTTGATTACATCGACAAAAGCAAACCAGTCTTCAATAACTTTACCGCCGGCCTCAATTACTTTATCGCCCGCTTTTAAGCCACCCTGTTCAGCCGGACTATCGGCTAAGACACTCCCCATTACTGCGGGAACAGGCGGCTTTAATGGGTGGACACCTAAGTCCTTAAGCAGTCCATGTGGCTCACGGTCCAACATCCAGTTTTCAACACTTAATGTATAACCATCAGCAGTCTCACTAGCACCAGCCTTAGCGAATAATTCAATATCACCGCTGTCGCCGATACGGTTCACTAAAGCCATACTGACAGAGCGCCAACTCAGAGTATCTCGCCCATCCACCTGAGTTATTTCAAGACCAGGATACAAACCAGCCCTTGCTGCAACCGACTCCTGATCAATTTCACCTATTGTTGGAGTCAAGGCACTGAAGCCAATAATGAACATCAGCCAGTAAGCTGCAATAGCAAATAGAAAGTTCGCGATAGGGCCTGCTGACACTATCGCAATACGCTGCGAGACAGGCTTGCGATTAAAAGCATAAGGAAGCAAAGCGGTTTCTACAGGGGCTTCGCGTTCGTCAAGCATCTTGACGAAGCCACCTAAAGGAATACTAGCAATGGCAAACTCGGTTCCATCCTTGTTTTTCCACATAAAAATCGGGCGCCCAAAGCCTACTGAAAATCGTAGGACCTTGACACCACAACGCTTGGCAACCCAGTAATGTCCATATTCATGGATCGTAACTAGAATACCAAGCGTAATAATTAGCGAGAGTATGGTCTGAATCAGTGTCATTAAATATACTGGCTCATCTTCATTAAGGCCGTTTCTTCTTCATTATTTGCTGTTGAGCTATAACTCTAGCCTCTTCATCAACAGACAATATCTGATTAACTGATGTTATTGGAGCGATTGAGGCATCTTCTAATGTTGACGCAATAATATCAGGGATAGCAGTAAAGGAGACATTACCTTTTAGAAAGGACGCGACAGCAACTTCATTCGCAGCATTTAAGACCGTACACGCAGTACCACCAACATCAAAAGCCTCTTGAGCCAACTTAAGGCAGGGAAAGTTTTCAAGATCAGGCTTTTCAAAGTTTAGTTGAGCAACTTCAAATAAGTCTAATGAAATGGCACCTGAGGCAATTCTTTCGGGCCACGCCAAGCCATAGGCAATTGGTGTACGCATATCGGGGCTTCCCATTTGCGCTATGACCGAGCCATCCAAGTATTCAACCATGGAATGAACAATACTCTCAGGATGAACATGAACCTCGATATCTTTCGGACTGATATCGAACAACCAACACGCTTCGATTAGCTCCAAACCCTTATTCATAAGCGTGGCAGAATCTACTGAGATTTTACTTCCCATCTGCCAGTTTGGGTGTGCGCAGGCCTGTTCTGGCGTCACCGTACTAAGGCGATCACGAGACCACCCCCTGAAAGGCCCACCTGAGGCAGTGAGCAATACACGCTGCACTTCTCGTTCTAAAGACTGGCCACACTGATAGGAACCAGGAAGACATTGAAATATCGCGTTGTGCTCGCTATCGATAGGCAATAGCGTTGCACCTGAACGACTCACCTCTTCCGTAAAGAGCTGGCCAGACATAACTAAGGACTCTTTATTCGCTAGTAAAACTTTCTTACCTTTTCTAGCAGCAGCAAGGTTCGCCTCTAGCCCGGCTGCACCAACGATTGCAGCCATGACGACATCAACATCATCATGTGCGGACACACATTCCAGAGACTCCGCACCTGCCAAAACTTTGATATCAGAAGCATGTTTTAGCAACTCACCCTGCAAGCATTGCGCAGCATCTTCATCCACCATAACCGCAATACTTGGGGAGTGCTTCAAACACAGAGCTAGCATTTGCTCGACACTGCGATGCGCCGTCAGAGCAAATACCCGATACCTGTCTGGGTGCCGACTAATCACGTCGAGCGTGTTTAGACCAATAGAGCCGGTCGCCCCCAAGACACATACACTTTGAATAGTCGACACTTAATAACCTGAATTACTGAGAGTTTGCGAAAAGTAGAATAACACTAGGCGACCCAAGAGAGATTGTATAAAGCAAAGACAAACACTGGAATCGCGGCAACCAAGCTATCAATACGATCAAGCACACCGCCATGACCAGGAAGCAGATTACTACTATCTTTAATACCGCGTTGTCGCTTAAACATACTCTCTGTTAAGTCACCAATTATTGAGATTGAACCAGTAATAATTGAAATGACTGCAAACTGTATAGTCATTGCGAAATTATGTTCTAGCAAATTACTAGCAATCAGAGATAACAATAGACAAGCAGCCAGACCGCCCCAGGCTCCAGCCCACGATTTTCCAGGGGAAACTTTTGGTGCTAATTTCTTCTTACCAAAAGCTCGGCCAGCGAAATAAGCCCCCGTATCCGCGGCCCACACTAACATCAAGATATAAAAAATAAGCCAAAGAACATTTAAGTCAGCTAAGGGCGCATATTCACTTGAGCGTAGAAAAACTAAAGCCTTCCACAAAGGAGCAAGCACAACAAAACCAAGCAGTAACTGAACTATTTTCCCCTTCCACAGGGAAGATGATTCTGGAAAAGTCATGACCAGAACACATGCCAAGGCCCACCATGCAACAGAAAGTGTTAATACCCAGGGAAGAGACATACTGCCGACAAGCAAAAATAGGAAAACCGCCATAACGAGAGCATAAACCACTCGCGCTGCAGAAGCGCTCACGCCTGAAAGGTTAGCCCATTCCCAGGCACCTAAAATAACAATAGCTGCGACAAACCAAGAAAAATACTCTGGAGGCAGTAAAAAAACACCCCCCAAAACAAGTGGAGCAAGAATTAAAGCTGTAATTATTCGTTGTTTTAACACAAAAAGAGTCCCGTGATTATTTACTCGGCCTGATCCAACTGATCATCAGTTTGCCCAAAGCGCCGCTTTCGTCCAGCATAGGCTTTTAAGGCTTCCAGCATCTGTTCCTTCTTGAAATCGGGCCAGTACAAATCGGAAAAATAGAATTCTGCGTAGGCCAATTGCCATAACATAAAATTGCTGATGCGCTGCTCACCCGCAGTGCGAATCATTAAATCAGGTAAAGGCAAGTCACCCAAAGAGATATGTGATTGAATTAAGTCTTCGCTCACATCTTCAGCCGCAATCTCGCCGGAAGCAACTTTATGGGCAATTTTCCGCGTCGCTTGCGCGACATCCCAGTGCCCACCGTAGTTAGCGGCAACGACCAGAGTCATACCATCATTATTTTCTGTTAGTTCTTCCGCTTTCGCCATATGCTCCTGAAGCACATCACTAAACGGCTCTCGATCACCAATAATTCGCAAGCGGATATTATTTGAGTGCAGTTTCTTAACTTCTCGCTGCAAGGCAAAAAGGAAAAGCTTCATTAACGCACCAACCTCTTCGGCGGGCCTCCTCCAGTTTTCACTACTAAAGGCAAATAGAGTCAGCACCTCTATATCTTCCTCAACACAAGCTTTAACGACATCTCTAACCGCATCTACGCCTGCCTTGTGCCCAGAAATCCCTATCTTTTTGCGCTGCTTAGCCCACCTATTATTACCATCCATAATGATAGCAACGTGTCTAGGTTTACTCCCTGAGCTTAGAGGAATGTGCTCACTCAATTTATCTATCCAACCCAATACTTAATAACACGAAATTTAACGAGCGAAAGCATTGGACACACTTTCGCCCGAAACAGGCAGTTTTTATACTTCCATCAAGTCTGATTCTTTTTCCTGCAATAAAGCATCAACTTTAGCAACATAAGTGTCAGTTAGTTTTTGGATACCATCTGCTGCTCTTTTTTCTTCATCTTCTGAAATCTCTTTCTCTTTCAAAAGTTCTTTAATATCGGAGTTAGCATCTCTGCGAATATTTCTAACAGATACTCTTGCACTCTCGGCATCTGCTTTTGCTAGCTTAACCATATCCCTACGAGTTTCCTCTGTTAGAGCTGGCATTGGCACACGTATTAAGTCACCAGAAGTTGACGGGTTTAAGCCGAGGTTAGCTGCTATAATCGCTTTTTCGACCACTGGCACCATTGGTTTTTCCCAAACAGAGATTGCCAAAGTTCTGCCATCTTCAACACTAATATTAGCCGCCTGCTTTAGCGGTGTATCTACACCATAGTATGAAACTGATACGCTATCTAAAATACTTGGGTGCGCTCGACCAGTACGAATCTTGGCAAAAGCAACACCTAGCGCATCAATACTTTTTGCCATACGCTCTTCAGCATCTTGTTTAATTTCATCTAACATATATCTTTCCTTTATTCTTTATATAACTGGCTCGATCTTATTCGTCGGCAGCTGCCTCGATCAATGTACCCTCGGATTCACCCACTACAATACTGCGCAAAACCCCAGGCTTATTCATATCAAATACTCTAACAGGCATATTGTGATCACGGCACAAACAAATTGCCGTTAGATCCATTACACCTAACTTTTTATCCAAGACTTCATCATAACTCAAAGCATCATACTTCACGGCTGTCGGATCTTTCATCGGGTCAGCGTTGTAGACACCATCTACTTTTGTTGCCTTCAATACAACATCAGCATCAATCTCAATACCTCGTAGACATGCAGCAGAGTCAGTTGTAAAGAAAGGGTTACCCGTTCCTGCGCTGAATATTACAACATCACCATCTTTAAGATCTCTAACCGCTCTGCGCCGATCGTAATGCTCAACAACACCACTCATCGGGATAGCTGACATAACACGCGTTGATATATTGGATCGTTCTAATGCGTCACGCATCGCCAAGGCATTCATAACCGTAGCCAGCATACCCATATGATCACCAGTAACACGATCCATTCCAGCCTGGCTTAGGGCAGCACCTCTAAACAAGTTACCACCACCTATGACCATGCCAACCTGAACACCTATACCAATCAGCTGACCAATTTCTAAAGCCATGCGATCAAGTACTTTTGGATCGATCCCAAAGTCCTCATCGCCCATTAGAGCTTCACCACTAAGTTTTAGAAGAATTCGTTTATATTTTGGCTGGAGATTTACAGGCATGAATCACTCTCGGCATTTAAAGCGTAGTTAACAAATACAGGTTAAGAACCTGCTTAATATGCATATGACGTATCTTAATTTCGGGGGAGTCGCCCCCACTAAAAACAGTCTTTCCAGATGAGCAAGTACTCCCCAGACAACTTTAAGATAAAAACCAATTGCCAGATACAATAATGCCGCATAAGAAAAATGGTTATATCACCCTTCTTATACGGCACGGTTGGGAATTGTATCAGGATTGGTAAAAAGTGGAACTATCTTTTCAACATTTACCTGTTAACAAACCCATGTAAACAGACTAAATTAGCCTTTAAGCTGAGCCGCAACCTCTGCAGCGAAGTCAGCCTCTTCAACCTCAATACCTTCACCTACTTCGATACGGACAAAAGAAACAACTTCTGCACCGCCATCTTTAGCCAACTGGCCAACTGTAACTTCAGGATTCTTAACGAAAGGCTGCTCAACCAAGCTGTTTTCCTTAAGGAATTTCTTAATACGACCACCCATCATTTTCTCGACGATCGCATCTGGCTTACCTTCCATATCAGGCTGAGCCTTAATGATATCCTTCTCTTTATTCAACTCTTCTTCAGGCATATCTTCAGGGTTAAGAACACGAGGATTAACCGCTGTTGCATGCATAGCGATATCTCTTGCCAACTCAGGCGTACCACCTTTAAGCGCAACAATCGAAGCAATTCGATTGTTAGAGTGAACATAAGCACCCACAACTTCACCTTCAGACTTAACAGCACGACGAGGAGAAATGTTCTCACCAATTTTCTGAACCAAAGCTTCACGCTCTGAATCAAGAAGACCAGCAACATCAGTAGAACCTGCTTCAAATGCAGCGCCTGCTACGTTATTTGCAAACGCAAGGAAACCTTCGTTCTTAGCAGCAAAGTCAGTCTCAGAGTTAATTTCAACTAACATTGCAGAAGCGTTGTCAGCAGATACTTTAGCCACAACCACACCTTCAGCAGCTGTACGGCCAGCTTTCTTAGCTGCCTTCATACCACTTTTCTTACGCAACTCTTCAATTGCCTTTTCGATATCACCGTCTACTTCAGCAAGTGCTTTTTTACACTCAAGCATACCAAGACCTGTACGCTCACGAAGTTCTTTTACCATTGATGCGCTAATAGCGGCCATGTCAATTCCTCTTTACCGTTACAACCCAAGCGGCTGTAAAATTAAAAAATTTGCTTCCATTACCTGGGCCCAAAAGGCGCTAAAATGTTCGCAAGCGGAACACACCTTCAACCAAATAAGAACCGAAGCATTATTAATAACGAATGAAAACAAGGGCCGGAAAACCGACCCTTGAGCACTTTATAAGAAAACGCTTACAGAAAGATTACTCTGCTGCTTTTTCGCCTTCTTCAGATGCCGCTGACTCTTCCGCCACTTCAACGTACTCACCACCTTTTGAAGAACCTTCAAGCACTGCATCAGCAAAAGCTTTTGCATAAATCTGAATAGCTCTGATCGCATCATCGTTACCAGGGATAACGTAATCAACACCATCTGGATCACTGTTTGTATCAACGATACCGATAACAGGGATACCTAATTTGTTAGCTTCTTTGATCGCAATACGCTCGTGATCAACATCGATCACAACCAATGCGTCAGGTAGACCACCCATATCCTTGATACCACCAATACTACGCTCTAGCTTCTGCATTTCGCGAGTCAGCATCAAAGATTCTTTTTTAGTCAACTTATCAAAAGTACCATCAGTGCTTTGAGTCTCAAGATCGCGGAAACGACGAATGCTCTGACGAATCGTTTTGTAGTTAGTCAACATACCACCCAACCAACGGTGGTTTACGTAAGGCATACCAGCGCGGCTTGCCTCTTCTTTAACAATCTTGCCAGCAGCACGCTTAGTACCAACGAACAATACCTTGTTCTTACCCTCTGACAGCTTTTTAACGAAAGCTAAAGATTCATTAAACGCAGGAACTGTTTGCTCCAGGTTAATGATATGAATTTTGTTACGAGCACCAAAGATGTACTTACCCATTTTAGGGTTCCAGTAACGAGTTTGGTGACCAAAGTGTACACCTGCTTTAAGCAGGTCACGCATAGATACTGATGCCATGTTCTTTTCCTTTAATATGTTTGGGTTAGACCTCCACGAGTCCCATTAATCAACCATGAACCAAAACCACCGTAGCAGAAGCAGAACACAGCACCCAGATCAATGTGTCGAAACGTGTGCGGATTTAAGTCAATCGAGATTACCGACACCCTGCTGGATGTGAGTTCCCGAAATTTGCGTGCGCTTTATACCATATCCTCTTCAAAATAAAAAGCGCATTCCTACATTTATAGCAGGCCAGGCCACTCCATTCTACGTTCAACCTTTAACAATATAAATCGAGCAGCCACCAGCAAATAACAATAATTATTCAATTAACTCCCCTTTCGAGGTAGAATGCGGCGCATTTTTGATAAAAGTCTGTGTCGCAAATGGCGCTATAATGCTCTCCCGACACCATAACAACCCTTAGACAAAAGGCTCTCTTTTCGAGTTATGAATACTAAAGTTACCATCAAGTCCAACGAAGAAATTGAAAAGATGCGGGTTGCCGGGCGACTCGCCGCCGAAGTACTGGAAATGATCGAAGAGCACGTTGTTGCTGGCGTTTCAACCGGTGAACTAGACAGGATATGTCATGATTACATCGTTAATACTCAAAACGCCATTCCCGCACCACTTAATTATAAAGGCTTTCCAAAGTCTATCTGCACCTCGGTCAACCATGTCATCTGCCACGGTATTCCAAGCGACAAGAAAGTGCTAAAAAGTGGTGACATAGTAAATGTCGACATCACTGTCATTAAAGATGGCTACCACGGTGACACCAGTAAAATGTTTTTCATTGGCAAGCGAAGCATTGCTGCCGAAAGACTATGCAAAATTACGCAAGAATGTTTATACAAAGGCATTGCCCTTGTTAAGCCGGGTGCAAGACTAGGCGATATTGGCGCTGTTATTCAAAAGCATGCTGAAAACAATTACTATTCTGTAGTACGCGAGTATTGCGGCCATGGCATTGGTGCTGTTTTCCATGAAGAGCCGCAGGTCATGCATTATGGTAAACCAGGCACCGGCCTTGAGCTAAAAGAAGGCATGACCTTTACTATCGAGCCAATGATTAACCAAGGCAAACGCCACTGCAAACTCTTACCAGATGAGTGGACAGTCGTGACCAAAGATCACAAGCTTTCTGCGCAATGGGAGCACACTTTGCTAGTTACCTCAGACGGTTGTGAAATACTGACCTTACGTAAGGAAGAGGAAGGTCTGCTAAGTTAAGCACAAGCCGATAAAACTATGACGCAACACAGCTCGCTCTTCGAAAAGTTCACCCACGCATCTAGCCTGGACATGCAAACATTAGTCTCTGACTTAAGTACTTGCTCACAACCAGCCCTGAATGTTCGGACAATCCTGGAAGATAGTAAGCAAGTCCTTGATCAGCTGTATCTGGCAAACGAAGATATCCGTCAGCTTATCGAAGTTAAATCCAAACTCATGGATTATATTCTTAAAGGTTTATGGGCACGCTTCGGGTTCGACCAACATGTTAGCCTTATTGCTGTTGGCGGTTATGGCCGAGGCGAGCTGCAACCACATTCAGACATTGACTTACTTATCCTGGTAAGGAATGAAATTGATGATCAGCTGGGCACCAAACTGTCTGACTTTATCACACTATTATGGGACCTGAAACTAGACATCGGCCATAGCGTTAGAACGATTGATGAATGCATTGAAGCCGCTAAAAGCGATGTCACCATTGCGACCAACCTATTGGAAACGCGCACTATCGATGGTGACCCTGAACTGCTGAGCATTATTTCAGACAAGGTCTACTCCGACGCAGTTTATACCTCTAAAGCCTACTTTCTAGCTAAACGCGAAGAACAAAGTGCACGCCACCTGAAATATAGCGGCACCGAATACAACCTCGAACCAAATCTGAAATCTTCCCCTGGCACCTTGCGAGATATTCAGACCATTACCTGGATTTCTAAGCGCCACTTTGGTGCTGAAGCTCCCAGCACACGCTCACGCTACCACTTTTTGACAGACGAAGAATTCCGCATGCTAGTCAGCGGCGAGACCTTTCTTCTTACCCTTCGTTATGGCCTGCAGATTATTGCCGACCGCAACGAAAACCGACTGCTATTTGAACACCAGCGCAAGCTTGCAGAAATACTCGGCTTTGAAGATGACGAGCAAAAGCTCGGTGTCGAGAAAATGATGCAACGCTACTATCGCATCGTATTGGGTTTAGCCGAACTTACTGACGTGATACTTCAGTACTTTGATGAGTTTTATCTAAACCCCGAGAGTGATGACAGTGTCCAAGAACTAGGTAAACGATTCCAAATTAATCACGGCTATATTGAAGCTAAGTCAGAAGATATTTTTGACCGCTCACCTTATGCGTTGATAGAGATTTTTTTGCTACTCGCACAAAACCCTCAGATCATTGGCATAAAAACCACGACAATTCGTCAAATCCGTGAACATCAATATCTTATTGATGACAGTTTCCGAAACGACCTGGCTAACACAAGCTTATTTATGGAGATACTGCGCACACCGCACGACCTTCATAAAACCTTAAACGCCATGCTTAAGTACAATGTACTGGGCCGCTACTTACCTGAGTTTGGACAGATCATCGGCCAAATGCAGCATGACTTGTTTCATTGCTATACAGTTGACGCGCATACGATTCAGCTTATCAAGAACCTGATTCATCTTGACTACCCTGAGGCAAAAAAAGAGTTTCCACTTGCCTGTCGTTTATACCGTTATATCCCTAAACGTGAAATCCTTTATACTGCTGGTATCTATCACGACATTGCTAAAGGGAGAGGCGGAGACCATTCCGAACTTGGCGCCATCGATGTTGAAAACTTCTGTCAGAACCATCATTTTAGCGAGCGCGATACACGACTCACTTCCTGGCTGGTCGAAAACCACTTACTAATGTCTATGACAGCGCAGAAGAAAGATATTGATGACCCTGAAGTTATTCATCAGTTTGCGCAACTAATTCCTAGCCTTACTCACCTTGAGTACTTATATATTTTGACTGTCTGTGATATTTCTGCGACCAATCACACCTTGTGGAACAGCTGGCGCGCGACACTGATGCAGCAGTTATATATCGAAACCAGGCGCGCAATACGTCGCGGCACAGATAAGCCTGTTGATCGCAATGACTGGATAGAAGCCACTAAACGCGAAGTCCGAACCCTACTCATCGATAGCGGCTATACCACACCCGAAATCGATGCTTTATTGGAATCCTTTGAAGACGACTACTTCCTTCAAGATTCAACCGCCGACATTGTCTGGCAAATCTCTGAAGTACTTAATCATGGCAGCTCAAGTGAACCACTGATCATCATTCGCGACACCCAAACCATGCAAGGTGACGGTTTCAGCCATGTTATGGTTTATGTACGTTCCAAAGACGATCTATTTGCCGCCACCACCGCTGTACTTGAGCAGCTGAACCTTAACGTCTTAAATGCCCGCATAAGCGCATCAAGAGGTGAGTTCAATTTGAGCCACTTTATTGTTACCGATGCGCACAACATGCCCTTAGCAAACGATGTAGAACGAAAAGAGCAAGTTCGCTCACGCTTGATAGAAGAGCTCGACGACCCGGAAGACTACCCCGAGATAATCAGCCGCCGCACGCCGCGCCAACTGAAGCATTTTGCCTTCCCGACGGAAGTGACTTTCAGCAATGACATGATTAATCAGCGTACCGTGATGGAGGTTGTAACGCCTGACCGTCCAGGCCTACTCGCACGGATTGGTCAGGCACTTCTAAAGCATAATTTATCATTGATCAATGCACGTATTGCCACCTTGGGCGAGCGAGTAGAAGACGTTTTCTTCATTACCGACACAGACGGTCAACCGCTTAGTGACGCAATGATTTGCGAGGCCTTACAGCACGACATATGTACACTTCTAGATGAGCAGGTAGAAATAACCTCATGAACCCAGACTTGAATAAACTTCAGCCCTATCCCTTTGAAAAGCTTAAAGCACTGCTCGGGCAAGTAACACCATCAGCAGATTATTCAGCTATTCCCTTGTCTATTGGTGAACCGAAGCACCCTTCTCCGCAGTTTGTGCTCGACAGCATCACCAATAACCTAGGCAAAGTCGCAATATACCCAAGCACAAAAGGGTTACCTGAGTTTCGAAAGAGCATGACAAACTGGGCGACACAACGCTTTAATCTAAAGCCCGGCACTCTTTGCAGCGAAGATAATATTCTTCCGGTAAACGGCACACGAGAGGCAATTTTTTCTTTTACTCAGGCGGTCATCGATAGAGAAGCCAGTAATCAAGCTTTAGTGCTGAGCCCTAATCCTTTTTATCAGATCTATGAGGGCGCTAGCTATCTTGCAGGGGCTGAGCTTGAATTACTTCCTACACTAGAGCATACCCAGTTCATTCCCGACTACGACTCAGTCGCCGATAGCACTTGGGACCGCTGCCAGATTCTATTCATGTGCTCTCCGGGCAACCCGACAGGCGCTGTCACGCCCGCTGAAACGCTTAAAAAGCTCATAAAACTAGCCGACAAGCATGACTTCATTATTGCATCGGACGAATGCTATTCGGAGATCTATTGCGATGAAGACCAAGCTCCGACTGGTTTGCTAGAGGTCTGCGCCGAAATAGGAAGAGATGATTATAAGCGTTGTATTGTCTTTCATAGCTTGTCAAAGCGCTCAAACCTGCCCGGCCTACGCTCAGGATTTGTTGCAGGTGATGCAGACTTGTTAAAAGGCTTCTTGAAATACCGAACTTATCACGGCTGCGCAATGCCGATTCAACACCAGTTAGCAAGCATTGAAGCCTGGAACGATGAAGCTCACGTACAAGAGAACCGTAAAGCCTACAAACGAAAGTTCGAGGCAGTTCTTGAAATTTTAAGCCCGGTACTGAACATCAAGCAAAGTGATGCGAGCTTCTACCTTTGGCCAGAGACACCGATATCGGATGAAGAGTTTGCTCAAAAGCTATATCAACAAAAGCATGTCACCGTGCTTCCGGGCAGCTATTTGTCTCGTACCGTCAAGGGTCTAAATCCGGGTAAAAATAGAATCAGAATGGCCTTAGTTGCCAGTGAAGAAGAGTGCATCGAAGCGGCAACTCGAATTCGTGAATTCGTTGAATCTCTTTAACGCTCTTTCCACAAACAACTTTCGTACAAGGTAAAACAATGAGTACAGTAAAAATCTACGGAATTAAAGCCTGCGATACCATGAAGAAAGCGCTAACGTGGCTGGAATCGCATGATATTGATTTTGAATTTCATGACTATAAGAAGACGCCTATTGATGAGCAAAGCCTCGAAGATTGGCTTAGCCAGGTACCTTGGGATGAACTAATCAATAAACGTGGTACAACGTGGCGTAAACTAAGCGATGAGGACAAAAGCGATATAGACAACGCAAAAGCTATTCGCCTAATTCAGAGCAATAATTCCATGATTAAGCGTCCGGTTTTAAAGATCGACAATCAAATTCATCTTGGATTCAAGGCTGATAGTTACGCCCATTTATTCGAGACAAACGACTAAATAAAAAGACGAGGCCAGCCCTCTTCTCTTAAACAACTTATACATATTACTTAATTAGGAGTATTCCATGACAATTGCACTAGGACTTGGTATCGGTAGCAAAAACGGCGCAGGCGAGTGGCTTGAAACATTCTTCCCAGCACCACAATTCCAACCTGACTCCTCTTTGGTTGCTAGCATCCAAGAAACACTAGGCCTTGAAAGCGGCAATACAACAACAGAATTAAATGATGAGCAGATTGAAGAGCTAGCAAAAATCGCAGCGCTTTCTGACATCGCAAGCCAAATGAAAGGCTCAAAAAGCCCGGCTGTAGTGGTTATTATCGAAGAAGATGGCAAGGCTAGCAGCACGCCTGAAGTGTATTTAAAACTACACCTTTTGTCTCATCGCCTGGTTAAGCCGCACGGCATTAATCTTGACGGTATTTTTGGTTTACTGCCAAATGTTGCATGGACAAATAAAGGCCCTATTGACCTATCTGAATTAACAGCAAAGCAACTTGAAGCACGCGTAGCCGGTGAATTGATTGAAGTTAAGTCTGTTGATAAATTTCCACAGATGACCGACTACGTCGTACCTGGCGGCGTCCGTATTGCCGACACAGCCCGTGTACGTCTTGGCGCCTACATTGGTGAAGGCACCACGATCATGCACGAAGGCTTTGTAAACTTTAATGCAGGTACAGAAGGCACTTCCATGATCGAAGGCCGTATCTCTGCGGGTGTTATGGTAGGAAAAGGCTCTGATCTTGGCGGTGGCTGCTCTACCATGGGTACCTTATCTGGTGGCGGTAACATCATCATTGCGGTTGGCGAGAACAGCTTGATAGGTGCCAATGCAGGTATCGGCATTCCTTTAGGTGATCGCTGTACTGTTGAGTCAGGTCTCTACATTACTGCCGGTACAAAAGTAGTTATGCTTGACGCTGAAAACCAGGTCGTTGAGACGGTTAAAGCACGTGATCTAGCAAATAAAGCCGACCTACTGTTCCGCCGAAACTCGGCAAATGGTCGAGTTGAATGCTTAACTAATAAGACTGCCATTGAACTGAATGAAGAGCTTCACGCCAACAACTAGTATCTGGCTAAGCAACTAACACTGCCCTAACAGGACAGTTCTTGAAGGCGCACTCATAATCAAAGCTTTTTAATGCTTACATCTATGGATGCGCTTTTTTGCATATACAAAACGATTAAAACGACGAGCCAAATTATGAGTGATACCACAACTGACACGATCCAACTTAGCCAAGCACTTATACAGCAGCCCTCTGTCACACCAGAAGACTGTGAGTGTCAGGATATTATGATGCGTCATTTGGCTCCTCTCGGATTCAAAGCCGAGACAATGATCTTTGAGGATGTGACCAATCTTTGGGCTCGCAAAGGTAACGAAGCACCTTTAATTGCGTTTGCCGGTCATACCGATGTTGTCCCTACTGGCCCTGAACAAGAGTGGACATACTCACCCTTTTCGGCCCGTATTCAGGGAGATATGCTACATGGTCGTGGCGCAGCTGATATGAAGGGTAGCCTGGCTGCATTTATCACCGCCTGTGAGCGCTTTGTTAAAAAACATCCCGACCATAAAGGCTCTATCGCTTACTTAATTACCAGCGATGAAGAAGGACCAGCAACAAACGGTACCGTTAAGGTTGTTGAAACATTGGAGGCGCGTAATGAAAAAATTGATTGGTGCCTGGTTGGTGAGCCATCCAGTACCAAGGTGCTCGGTGATGTGATCAAGAACGGCCGCCGCGGATCTTTAAACGCAAAACTTACCATTAAAGGCAAACAAGGACATGTTGCCTACCCGCACTTGGCGAACAACCCTATTCACCTGGCAATGACTGCCCTTGACGACCTATGCAAACTTGAATGGGACAGTGGCAATGAATTCTTCCCCGCGACATCATTCCAAATCACCAATATCAATTCCGGTACCGGTGCGACGAACGTGATACCCGGTACTGTCGAGACACTTTTTAACTTTCGATTTTCTACTGAAGTCACCGCCGAGCAACTTAAAGCAGGTGTCGTCAAAGTGCTTGAGCAACACAAGCTGGATTACGATATCCAGTGGACATTAAGCGGAGAGCCCTTCCTAACCGCAGCGGGCCCACTCGTCGACGCAGCGGTTAAAGCGATAAAAACAGTTAAAGGTATCGACACAGAGCTTTCAACCTCAGGCGGAACCTCTGACGGCCGTTTTATCGCACCAACGGGCGCACAAGTGCTTGAACTTGGGCCGCTCAACGCAACGATTCACCAAGTTGATGAACACGTGAGTATCACCGACCTGAACGACTTGTCAGTGATTTACGAGCAGATCTTGGAGCACCTGCTAACATAAGCCAAGCGCTAAGATACTATGGATACTCTAAGCCCCTATTTACTCTGCCCCGTTTGTAAGGAGCAGCTCGTTCTTGCAGACGATCAAAAAGGCCTATGCTGTCGCAACAAGCATAGGTTTGATCGCGCCAAGCAGGGCTACCACAACTTATTATTAAGCCAAAATAAGCGGAGTAAGCACCCGGGAGATACGACTGAAATGGTCGCCGCTCGTCGTGACTTCCTTGATCAAGGCTACTACGCTAATCTTGCCGAGCGATTTATTCACCATGCTGAAGACGCGCTAGCTAAAGATTCTGAAAAAGCCTTCCACTATTGCGACTTAGCATGTGGCGAAGGCTATTACACTCACAAGCTCCACACCAAGTTGCTTAGTTATTTTCAAGAGGTATACACAAGCGGTATTGATATCTCGACACCTGCAATTAAATCAGCCTGCCGGCGCGACAAATCAATTAACTGGTGGGTAGGTAGCGCTGCGAATATCCCCTTGGCCGACAATTCTCAAGATCTGGTAAGCGGCCTGTTTTTCCATTTTGACCTGGAAGAAATATCTCGCACAGTTCGCCCCGGCGGTCATGTGATCCTTGTAAATACCGGCCCTAGACATCTAATAGAGCTTCGCCGTGTTATCTACGATGAACTCAAAGCCGAAACGCGAACAGAATTTGAAAGCCTCCCTACGAGCCTTCAGCATGTGAAGACTGATTACTTTGAGCAAACAATTCAACTACCTAGCTCACAAGACATCATTAACTTGTTTTCAATGACACCGCATTACTGGCGCTGTAAACCGGAAAAAAGAGCTCTACTTGAGTCCCTTGATACTCTAGACTTACAGCTAGACATACAGTTTGATATATTTCAGAAGAAGTAAATCAGCCACTATCAGTACTGATCACTAATAAGAGTTTAAAAGCCACTACCGTGTCGTCTAAAAAACATAATCAGCAGAATTATTTTAAATACTTTCTGATCAGTGCCATTTGTACCCTGGCAGGCCTCGGAACAATTGTATACGTTAATATTCTCTTGCCCGCATCTGAAAAGCAGGAATTACTTGCGCTAATTGGTCTTATTCTTAGCGTGCCTAGCGCTATCATCGCCTTTTACTGCTATATTCGCCTTCTCGTAAGCAGAATCCAGAATTTCTTGGACAAATAAATGATAACGCCCGATATAGAAATATACATAAAGAACATAAACAACAGTGAATTGCTCGCCTGGCTAAATACTCACTTTACAACCATCGATATCAACCTTGAAGCAAGCAGCTTATCCGAAAAGAAAAGTATCTCGGGCACCCTTTCACGCGAAGGGAATAAGATCCCTATCGTCGTTACGCCCTGTGCAGCAGGAAAGTCTTATTGCAGTGTTTGGTTCAAATCGTCTGAAACACCTTGGGACAATGATGAAGCCTGCGCACTAAGCCTGTTAGAGATGTATGAACTTGAGGTCAGGTGTGCCGCACATAGCTGGCAAGAAGGGGAAGATGAAGCAGGTGAATATTGGAATGCCATCACCCGAAACGAAAAAAAGCTTATCCGCTGGGGATAAGCCTTTTCTGTAGAAGCTAAAGAGCTAGAGGCTTACTTGGCAACCGAAACGTTGTCTGCCTGCATACCCTTCTCACCCTCACTCAAATCAAAGCGCACTGCTTGGCCTTGACGCAATGAGCGACGACCGCGACCACGAATTGAACGGAAGTGAACAAAAACATCTTCGCCCGCATCGGTCGTAATAAAACCAAAACCTTTATTCACATTGAACCATTTAACGGTACCGGACTCTACACCCTCAGGTGTATCATCGTCGTCATCAGACTCAGATGCTTCTTGCGCATTGTTACTTGAAGCAGAAGAAGACGAAGACTGTGCCGCAATTTGCGAAATGGCAGATGCAGCAAAAAACATCAACCAAACCAAAGCGTAAAAGCCGCTACCATTTTCACCTGAAAGGAAATTCTCGGCTGTAAGGCCTTGTGGTAATACTGAAGCAGACGAAGCCAATACCAACATAACGTAAGGAAATGGCAGCGCAACAACCGCACTTACTAATAATTTTTTAGATAAACTCTGTGTAGACATGTAAATTTTCTCGTTAAACAAACTCTTAAAATAGTGGAATTGGTTCAGCAAACACCATTAAGGAAAAAATATCTGCATCCCCCACCTGTGAACAACCCTGTAAAAGTATTGGCAATCGACAGGTAACGCTGCATTGACCTGTATAAACACGACCAGACTCAACGCAAGCCGAGCATGATAACAGATTTTTGGCTCACACAATATCTTGCTTAGAACTTATTCGATTCTACAGTCAACACACTAAATTCTTGAGCACCGGGTAATATGTATTACAATAGCGCCCTCTCTCCATACTTAAGATAGTAAAAACATGAGCCAATCAGAATTACCCGAAGCCCTTATCGAAAAACTTAATGAACGAATCAGTGAGCTCGAAGTTAAACTATCGTTTCAAGATGATTTACTGAACACCCTCAACGATGTAATCACTAAGCAGGACAGGGAAATCCAAGATTTGTGGGTAGCGAACCGACTATTAAAAGAAGGGCTTGGGGAACTTAAATCTGGCAGCGCAAGCACTGAGCAGGAGCCGCCCCCGCCGCACTATTAGCACTATTAGCACTATATAAAGTAGTGCTAAAAAGCGAGATAACTCTGCTCACGCCACCCTCATTTGGCAGCGCAGTAAATCAGGCCAGTTTTTTGGGCGATTTTGAAATCGAAACCACTTTTGGCTTTACGGGTGCTTCTTCATTCGCTGAAGCATTATGTTCGGGTATCAACTCATGCTGAGATTGCTTCCAAACAAGGTCATCAATCTCGTTCGATGGGTTATACCCTAGAGGCGCTTTAAGTAGCGTCTCACGCACTGAAGAACAATCAAATAGATGAGAGTATTTATCAATCTTCTCAAGCAAGGCTTCTACTTCAACCCAAGGTAATGAGATCTCACGACCTTTCATAATTCGAGAATGACTGGTTGGTAAAGGGTCGTCGCCAATCAACAACTCTTCGTATAACTTCTCGCCTGGTCGTAAGCCGGTATACTGAATTTCGATATCACCATTTGGATTATCATCATCCTTCACCTCAAGGCCCATTAAGCGAATCAGCTTACCTGCCAAATCGGCAATTCGAACCTGCTCGCCCATATCAAGCAAAAAGACATCACCGCCCTCGCCCATTGAGCCTGCTTGAAGTACCAACAAGGCTGCTTCAGGAATGGTCATAAAATAGCGAGTAATATCAGGGTGCGTTACCGTTACCGGGCCACCATCATTAATTTGCTTACGAAACAGCGGTACAACAGAACCCGAAGAACCTAATACATTGCCAAAGCGAACCATGCAAAAACGTGTATCGTTCTGGCGCTGGGCTAAGCCTTGAAGTACAAGCTCCGATAAACGCTTGGTTGCGCCCATCACATTAGTCGGGCGAACAGCCTTATCGGTTGAAACTAACACAAAGGTATCTACCCCTGCTTTAATCGCCGCTTCGGCACAATACCAAGTGCCAAAGACGTTATTGCGAACACCTTCAATGACATTGTGTTCTACCAAAGGAACATGTTTGTAAGCTGCGGCATGGTAGACCGTTTCGACAGCGTAGCTCTTCATGATAACTTCCATGCGATGCTGTTTCTGCACAGAGCCCATAATGGCATGCACTTCAGTCTTTAATGTATGTTTTTGAATATACTTGGAAATCTCTTGCTCAATTTGATAAAGGGCAAATTCAGACAATTCAAACAGGACAATCTTTCGCGGGTTTAGCTTGACGATTTGGCGACACAACTCAGAGCCAATTGACCCCCCCGCACCAGTGACCATCACCACCTTATTTGAGATACAACCCGAAAGCCTGGCCCTATCGGCCGCGACTTCATCACGCCCAAGCAGGTCTTCAATATCAACATCACGAATTTCTTCAATTCGCGCCTTACCGCTGACAACATCATTAATTTGTGGAATGGTCTGCACAGCAAGCGGGTACTGCTCCAAGCCCTTTATCACTTCAGCTCTTCGAGCCCTGGAAGCATGGCCCAAGGCTAACAAAATACTCTGCGCACCATAACGCTTGAGCACCTCAGAAATATTCTCGGGTGAATAAACGCGGATACCGTTAAGAATGCTACCGTGCTTACTAATATCATCATCAATAAAAGCAATTGGCTGAACCTGCTTGCCATGAAAAAGTATCGAACTTAGCTGCAAGCCAGACTTACCCGCACCATAGATAATCACCCGATCTTTGGATTTCATCATATCGCGGTGTACCAGAGAGCGAGCTAACATACGCGTCCCTCCGACAAAGATCATCGCTAAACACCAGTAAATAATGGGAACGGAACGAGGAATCGGCGCCTGAAATAAAAAGCCCAAAGCCGCCAACATAATAGCAGAGATAGAAACACCAGAAATAATCGCCAGTAAAGCATGATTACTCATATAGCGAATAACAGCCCGATATAAACCGAGACGCGCAAAAACAAAAATACTGGTAAAAACGGTGACAAAAGCGACTAACAATACGGAGCTATTTTCAAGCAAATAAAGTTCATCGTAACGTAAACTTAGGGCCATCCATAAGGCGAAAGGTAGACAAAGACTGTCTGCAAAAACCGTAACCAGGCGTTTCTGGTACCGGGGAAGGTGTAACAACTTACTTAGCACGTCCGATTTATCCTTATCATTCTCCAGTTTCTGAGCGCTTCTGCGAGCGCCTGACTTCATTTTAACCAAGTCCTTAGTGAATACAATAGTGATTGTCGCTAATTGTGTCAGTGAGTTAAATTAATTAGGAATAATCATAGAATTAGTATTCACTATCGCCTCTGAAGCCGTTAATATCGAACTTGCATGACACAAGCTTTGACACGGATTGCTCAATAGCCGTTCATGCACTTGATTCTATTAACGCAAGGAGCGAACTTATGAAATCAAACTCTTTTCTTTCTAACAACATCGCAAACATCCCTCCCCGCCTGCTTATCCCTTTTTTGTTTAGCTTGCTGCTTTCTTTCAGCAATATTAGCTATGCAGACAATGAACCAAATAGTTCAATACAAACCAGTAAGGCCATAAACATCAATAGCGCAGATGCTCAAACTATTGCCAAAGCATTGAAAGGCGTAGGTTTAAAAAAAGCTGAAGCCATTGTTGACTATCGTGAGCGCTATGGTGAGTTTGCCCGCCTCGAAGAGTTAGTTGCAGTAAAAGGNATAAGCAGGCGGGGAGGGATGTTTGCGATGTTGTTAGAAAGAAAAGAGTTTGATTTCATAAGTTCGCTCCTTGCGTTAATAGAATCAAGTGCATGAACGGCTATTGAGCAATCCGT
>NZ_LWEY01001401.1:0-840 GCF_001634935.1 Oleiphilus sp. HI0043
CGATATCAAAGCCCGCATCGGCAAATGAGGTGGCAATAATTTTAGCACCCCTGTCATGGCCGTCTTGGCCCATTTTACAGACCAGCATTCTTGGGCGCCGACCTTGGGCTTTCTCAAAGGCTTCAATATCAGACTGTATTGCTTGCCAGTCTTCATCGCCCTCATAGGAGGCGCCGTAAACGCCGCTAATAGTGCGAGATTCCGCCTGAAAACGTCCGTATATTTCTTCCAGAGCATCAGAAATTTCGCCAACAGTCGCGCGTAAGCGAGCAGCATTTACGCTCAATTCTAGCAAATTGCCTTCACCTGTTTTCGCTGCCTCAGTCAAGGCTGTAAGCGCTGCTTTAACCGCATCAGAATCTCGATTTGTACGAATCGATTCCAAGCGCTTGATTTGTGACTCGCGTACAGCCACATTGTCTACTTCAAGTATATCCAGGTCATCTTCATGATCGAGCTGGTATTTATTGACACCAACAATGACATCTTCACCGCGATCAATGCGTGCTTGTTTTTTCGCGGCACTTTCTTCAATTCGCATTTTTGGAATGCCATGTTCTATGGCACTTGCCATTCCACCTTTTTCCTCGATTTCTTCAATTAATTCCCAAGCTCGATCAGCAATCTGCTGCGTGAGACTTTCCATCATGTAGGAGCCCCCCCAAGGGTCTGCAACCTGAGGAATACCTGTTTCTTCTTGAAGGATGATCTGAGTATTTCGCGCAATACGGGCAGAGAATTCTGTTGGTAGTGCAACCGCTTCGTCCAGAGCATTGGTGTGCAGTGACTGAGTGCCACCAAATACCGCAGCCATCGCCTCGATGGTGGTACGAATCACAT
>NZ_LWEY01001402.1:0-864 GCF_001634935.1 Oleiphilus sp. HI0043
AATATAAGCTGATCGAAATTCCGGAAAGCATGCTTCACCTCGAGCACCCATGGCTGATTCTGCCCCTTGGGGTCGGTGAAAACCTATCCGGATTAGTCTTGCTATGTGAACCCATCGCAACGATTGACCTAAACTGGGAGAATTACGACCTGTTGAAAATTGTTTCTCAGCAAGCATGTAGCTACATTGTTCAAAGTGACTCTCAGGAAAAGCTAGGTACTGCCATGCAGTTCGAAGCGGTAAATAAAGCATCTGCCTTTCTGGTTCATGATATAAAGACCATTATCGCGCAGCTATCTTTGCTCGTTAAGAATGCCGAAAAGCACAAATCCAACCCTGCTTTTGTTGACGATATGATTCGCACGACAAGCCATACAGTCGAGAAAATGGATCACCTGCTACAGCAAATTCATAATCCAAACCAGAACAATGAGGAAGCTTCCGTTGAGCTAGGTGAAATATTGCTAGAGATCTACCAAAGTCATAAAAAATCTAGCCCATCCCCGTCTTTAGAAGCACTTGAGCAGCCAATATGGATACATGCAGACAAAGAACAACTGCGTTCCGCAATAGGGCATATCGTTCAAAATGCCATAGATGCGACCGACAAAGCAGGAGAGGTCTCCATTGCCAGCAAGCAAACTTCCGAGCATATCTTTCTTTTTATACAAGACAGCGGCATTGGTATGAGCGAAGAGTTCATTCAGAACCAATTATTTAAGCCTTTTGAAAGTACCAAAGGCCTTACGGGTATGGGAATCGGCGTGTACCAAAGCCGTGAATATTTAAGAAAACTAGGCGGCACAATCAGCGTCACGAGCCAGATAGAAGTAGGCACCTGCTTCACCTTAAAAATTCCTCTGG
>NZ_LWEY01001403.1:0-1796 GCF_001634935.1 Oleiphilus sp. HI0043
CACTCGATGTAGTAAAGAACCCTTCACTATCTGTCGTAGCTGAAGGCTCACCAGCATTTTGTCGCCCATCTTCATTGATATCAGCATAAACAGTTGCACCAGCTAGGTACCCATCAATTGCTACCCCAGATATTGACGTTCTTTCTACAGGTGAACCATTATCAGGGTGGTCAGGACTACTACAACCAGAGGCAATTGCTACCGCCGCAGAGAGTGCCGCAATCTTAAATCCCTTACTTGCGCTTAGATAACTATGTTCGTTTTTAATTCCCATCTTTCACTCTCCTAAAATTTTTCTTCAATACCAATGTTAAAGCCAATATAACGAGGAACTTCTTGACCGTCATGCTCGATCGTATCCAAGCTACCTGATAGATCTAGGTTAACCATTCCAAATAAAGTGGTACCTACCCCTAATGTTGTTAGCTCACTCCCAACCAGGTTCTTGGCAGCACCAAGTCTAAGTGTCGGAATAATGTAACTGTTCGGGAAATAGCTTACTGAGCCACTTAATATCTGACTTTCACGTCCAACTAGACTAAAGGCAGAATTAACATCATATGCACCTGAAATTAAAAACTGACGGTCTTCTGTAAAAAAAGCACCTTCAATAGTAGTTTGAGCATTTAAGACGGCGGTTTCTTTCAGAGAAATCTCATCCGAAAATGCCTGAGCAGCCAAACAGTTTTTCTGACGTAAGCCGCTCAAAGAGCCACAATTAACGCCAATTTCGCCATACTCAAGCTCAGGCTCATTAATATTGGCAATGGTCAAACCTACCTGCCCGTTTGGAAAGGTCCATATTGCTCCGACATCAACACCTACCGCGGTAACCGTCGCGTTATTTTCTTCAAACTCATCCATAACGACATCCATGATGTCATCATCTGAATCGTCTGCAACACCTTCAAACGAAACAACCTGTTTATTCAAGACCGCATGATAAACGTTTACATTGACGCCACCATACAGCTTTGAATCCAACACCGGTGGTTGCCATACTTCTCGGCTATAGCCGACGGTACCCGTTACAAGACCTGCAGCTTTTACGTATAAAGAGCTATCGGTCGATAAACTCACGTCGCTACCTGAATTCTGTATTTCCATCGGCGCATCTAAAAAGATAATATCTGTTAGCAAACCCGCACTAACATTTAGACCAACAACACCACCAAGAAAATCACTGCGAACAGCAATTGGAGCTAAAGGTGCCTCAAACCCTAGGTTCCAGGCAATATTCATTTTCTCGCCTAAAACGGGTAGCAAGGCGTCAAATTTATCTTTTGCGTCCAAAGCTTGATCAAGTGTTAGATTCTCGCTATCCAGAATTTCCTCAAGCTCTTCAATATCATCTTCAACGTTATTTAAGTCGCCTAACTCTAAACCAAAGCCTAGTGAGCTAAAGTAGCCTAAGCGAAGGCTTTCTTCATCGCCAACCAACAACTCTCCCGAAGCAGGATTATTCCCCAACGCTAATAATGAATTAGGATTAGTAGTTTTACCTAAGGTTAGAATCGCCCCCGGCTGATGCCCTTGATATCCTGCAACTGCATTGACTGCACCACCAAATAAGACCGCAAGTGCGATACCTTTAACCAGTTTACTTTTTTGTATGCTCTTCTGCTTCATGCTCATTATCCTTCGCTATTCACACAACCTATCCGATTTAACCGCTTTCTACTCGTCTGTCATACCTGTTATTATTAGACGGAACAACCCGGCAAGTTAAACACCCCAATTTTCTCTTTTGCTTTTGTCGCTTTCGCACGCTAGCCCTAAAGATAGTTCAAACAAGG
>NZ_LWEY01001404.1:0-1534 GCF_001634935.1 Oleiphilus sp. HI0043
AGAATGAATGCACCTAAAATTAGTTTTTTCATAGCAATTCCTTGAATCATTTTTTGTAAGTAACGCCCTTCGATTATAAACAGCGTTATTGGAAAAAGGCAATGTGTTTAGTTTTATACAGCTTACCTTAAGTTTCACATTTTAATAGTGTAGTCGAAGATTTGGAAAAGGGAACAACGGGAGCTTTAATCTGCAGTTTCAGGTCGTGATAAGATTTAACAGCCTCATGAGTCGAGGCTGTTAAACGGGAAGAATATTTATCTAGAACTTCAGATCTGCATGTTGTTCTGGTCTGAGTCTCGGGCCGTACTGACTCACCACTTGAGCTGCGGCTCTGTTAGCAAGCGTTGCTGCTTGGGCAAAGGTTTGGTCATGAGTGATTGCATAAAGAAATGCACCTGCGAACATGTCGCCGGCTCCATTTGTATCGATTGCTTTTGCTTCAACGCCAGCGACTATTGAGATTTCATTGCCGTCATAAACGAGAGCGCCATCTTTTCCTAAAGTAATTGCAAAAGACTTTGCAGTTTCTTTAAGCTTTTCAGCAGCATCTTCGATGTTATTGCTTTGTGTCCAGGCGAGTGCTTCGTCTTTGTTGCAGAATAATAAATCAACCTGTTGGCCGATCATTTCCTTTAGCCCTTCGCCAAAGAACTCGACCATTCCTGGGTCAGAGAGGGAAATTGCCGTTTTTACACCCTGCTGCTCGGCAATTTCCCGTGCTTTGATGGCCGCTTGTTTGCCACTAGGTGATGTAACGAGATAGCCTTCGATATACAGGTATTCAGATTGAGCAATAGCTTTAGCATCAAGCTGTGCTTCATCTAATTCAGCGCTTACGCCCAAGAATGTATTCATGGTTCGTTCGGCGTCAGGGGTAATCATAACCAGACATTTTCCGGTTGTACCATTCGGGTGGGCTTTATCGCTTGTGGTCACGCCCGCTGCTTGGGTATCTTGTTGGAAGAATAGGCCGTTTTCGTCGTCTGATACTTTGCAGGAATAATAGGTCTTGGCACCGAAGTAACTGGCAGCGATAATCGAGTTGCATGCCGAGCCGCCGCTGGCTCTTTTACTACCAACCAAGTGTTCTTTCATTAGCTCTAGTATTTCGGCTTGGCGGGTTTCATCCACCAAGGTCATTAGACCTTTCTCAATATTAGCTTGGGATAGGAATTCATCGGTGACTTCAATTTCAGTATCGACGAGGGCGGCGCCTAAACCATAGACGTGATATTGTTGCATAGTAATTGCCTTGCTAGTTGGCTAATGGTGGTGTCCATTATATACAGCGTCATTTGCGTATGGCAAAGACGATTTATACGCTTGGTGAATAGCCTGCGCGGTAGATAGCATGAAAAAGGATATATGAGGAAGAACCTTGCTTGGAATGAATAGAAATGTATTGGTTTTATTGTTATCTGGTGCGCTGGGCTTGTGTATTGCGCCAATGGTTGTGTTTATCGGTGGTTTGGTCGGGGCATCGCTTGCTCCTGATCCAGAACTTTCCACATTGCCTGTAGCGGGCATTGTT
>NZ_LWEY01001405.1:0-1751 GCF_001634935.1 Oleiphilus sp. HI0043
CTTTCTCCTACCGTTTGCTTGGAGTGCACCAGCAGATGTTTTCGTGTTGCGTAATCAATCCGGCCATTTTTTACACGCACCCAACCTAAGCTCAGCAATTCATTCGACTTCGGGTCCAAACCACTCATTTCACAATCGACTACCAGAAAGTCTTGATCTATCACCTTCGTCCCCCCCGACAAGGAAGGCTGGGCATAAAGCTCTGCGATCGGCGTTCGCTGTGCCTGGCGATACCAATTCCGTTTTTTTAACCAGTATTGAAGCTTATATAGAACCATGAGCAAACCGCATTTTTAACAAGCGCTGACTTTCAGCAACAACCGAAAACGCACTTTTAAGCTGATGCCTCAACAAAGGAGATAACTCATCCGGGTTTAAGTGGTTTGTCGCTGGCTGCGACAGCATCATTGCCCTACTCTGACTATCCAAACGCAAACGAGCAATAAACTCATGAGCATCTCTTAGGTTGCTCGCTTCGGAGGCAGAGAGTACTTTTGCACTTTCCAAAGCTTGTAGCCGGTTACTGGTATTTACCTCTTCAATTCCTTTCATCAAGCAGTACAAACGAACCAGGGCAACAATCGGCACGGTGCCCCGTAGTTTTAGATCCAATACCGGGTTGTGATTGCCATCTTTCTCTAGCACAAAGGTTTTGAAAAAGCCTAAAGGCGGTGAGGTCTGAAGCGCATTTTCTGACATACATGCCTGAAAGATGGTGTTCTTTTGAGCCTCCTCCAATACCAAGTTACTTAAAGACTTCGTCAGCTCACGCTTGCCAGCAACGTGGCGAATATCATAAAAAATACTGGCATGCATTAGCGCCTTGGGTTCAGGCTGACGGATCCAGCGAGTAAAGTACTGCTTCCAAACCTCTAAAGGCTGACGCCATTTATCAGTCTGCGCCATCACCTCTCCCGGGCAATATTTCAAACCTGATTTGTCCAGGCCTTCATTTACGAATTCAGCAAAGCGTTTAAAGTAATCTTCCATTTCCTGTGTTGCAGCATCATCGAGAATCATACCGTTATCTTGATCTGAGCCAAGCATCTGATCTTGTCTAGCCTGTGAGCCAAATACCACCCAGGCGTATTCGCATGGTTCATCTCCAAAAGTCTGTCGAGCAAGGACAATCAGCTGACGAGTTATGCTATCGGTGATCGAGGTAATGATCCGGCCAATCTCATCGGCTCTAACATTGGCGCGAATAAGCTTGCAGGTCAGTTCAGGCAACTGTTTACTGAGTGAATAAAGCGTATCCCGGTTACTGGCTCGGTTAATTGCCTGAATCATATAAACCGGTTCACTATTTTGAGCACGGATAAAGTCATTCAGCGTAATAATTCCAACCGGTTTCGCATTCTCGACAACGGGAAGATGATGGATATTCGCTGTCATCATAGACAGCTGTGTTTCATACACTGTTTGATCGGCTTTTATCGTTCTCAGGCTTGTACTCATTACTTCAGAAACCGGAAGCTGAGGGTCGATTCCTTTAGCTAAAACACGAGAGCGAAGGTCTCTGTCCGTCAATATCCCACACAATTCCCCCTCATCCAAAAGCAAGATAGAACTCACTTTTGCGTCGGACATCTGCAAGGCAGCTTCTTGAATACTGGTCTCTTTCGATGCACACAAAGGCGACTTAACCATCAACTCCGACACCAGCTGGTTGAGCCGGTAATCTCTATACGCCGTGGCGTCGTGACTCGCCTGTTCAGTGATCTGCAAAGACTTATCAGTCTCACGGGAGA
>NZ_LWEY01001406.1:0-668 GCF_001634935.1 Oleiphilus sp. HI0043
CAGAGCTTAAGTCCAGACCGAAAAAACAAGATTGAGCTTATCTCTAACACCTCGCAGCGCTTGAATATCCTGGTGAACGACATTCTTGATTTTTCGAGTATCAAACATGGAAAGCTAAAACTGAATATCGCTCCCATAGATCTTCAGTCTATATCAGAGTTAGTACTTACCACATGAAACCTCTTCTGGATAAGAAGCCTATTGAGTTAAAAGCAGAGATTTCACCTAAGGTTAGAAACTTAAATGCAGATGAGTTTCGCGTGCAGCAAATATTGATCAATATACTAGGCAATGCCGTCAAATATACCGAACAAGGCAAAATCACACTAAGCGCTTACCAGGTAGGAGAAGAAGTATTAATTAAGATCTCTGATACAGGTGTCGGTATCCCTGAAGAGAAACTACACAGCCTGTTTCGTCCCTTCGAGCAAGTCCATGTTGAAGGTCACCCTTCAGCAAGCGGAACCGGGCTCGGCCTAGCCATCAGTAAACAGCTTGTTGAATTGCACGGCGGTTCCCTAACGATTAAAAGCCAGGCCAATCAAGGCACAGATGTCACCCTATCCTTACCCGCTGGTTTGGTCAGCAATCAGGAAGCCAATAAGCAATTAGCTGAAACCGCTCTACCAGCCACTCAAGCACCTATTATCACTAAGGAAACTCAGGTT
>NZ_LWEY01001407.1:0-1561 GCF_001634935.1 Oleiphilus sp. HI0043
CTTCCATGATATTTCTGCGACACTTTGATCACTATGTTTGAGGTGCTCTTTTCCCTGCTCAATTTTTAAGTGTTGAATATAGCTAAGAGGTGATTCGCCCGTTGCTTCTTTAAAGCGACGTTTAAAGGTGCGTACACTCATATTTGCTTTTGTGGCAAGTTGCTCGATAGAAAGGGGCTCAATGAAGTGGATTTCAAGCCACTGCTGGATAGAGAGAATAGCGTCGTCTTGATGGTAGGTTTGTTTACCAATGGAGGCAAATTCGCCGGAGTAGGCTCGTCTGAAATCGACCAAAAAAGTACTTTCTACGGCTTCGCCAACCTCAGTGCAGGATAAGCGTGAAAGCAGATAGATCATGATCTCCATGGCTGCATTCATTCCTGCAGAGCAATACAGTTCCCCGGTAGCGGTAATAAAACGATCGGGGCGAAGATCGATTTTGGGGTACTTCTGTGCGAATTCTTCTTGCTTATGCCAATGCGTGGTACAGATTCGCTCATCCAAGAGCCCGGCCTCTGCCAGAAAGTAGGAACCGGTTGTCGCAGCCATAATCGGGATACCTTGCTCGTGCCACTCCCTAAGCTTTGGGTATAAGGGGCGCTGATCGATTAGCAGCGCTTCCATGTCACCCCAGATTCCATGAAGAATGACCAGGTCTGTATGTTTGATATCGCCTAGTGCCTGATCAGGTGTAATGCTTAAGCCGCTGAATGATGAAATAGCTTTGCCATCTAAGGTAACTAGCGAGATAGATATAGCCTCGCCCAAAAGCTTTTTTTGTAGCATGGAGGCAAAGGCAAATACATCATGACTAAGACCTAAACTTAAGCCCATTGCATTCTCGCAGGCATAAAGCGTGACATGTTTTAGCATCATAATCTCCGGAATATATTGGGGTATTATTTACCTTTATGGCCCGTTTGGCCATTTATATGACCTGAGTCACGCTGTTTCTTTTTGTCTTCGATTCTTAAGATTGCGTTAGTTAGATCTTATATTGGAGATGAGCATGAAATTCACGTCTGAACATGAAGCCTTACGCAAAACAGTGCGAGCCTTTGTTGATCAGGAAATGGACCCTTTTGTTGATGAGTGGGAGCAGGCAGGCAAAGCGCCTTTACATTCACTATTCAAGAAAATGGGTGACCTGGGCTTGTTGGGTATACATAAACCCGAAGCGAATGGTGGTGCAGGTTTAGATTATAGTTATAACCTGGTGTTTGCTGAGGAAATTGGCCGAGCCTATGGTGGTTCCTTGCCCATGGCGATTGGTGTGCAAACAGACATGGCCACGCCTGCTTTGGCTCGTTTTGGTAGTGATGAGTTAAAACGTGATTTTTTGGCGCCAGCCATCGCTGGAGATATGGTTGCTTGTATCGGGGTTAGTGAAGCTGGGGCAGGTTCAGATGTTGCAGGTTTAAAAACGACCGCTAAAAGTGACGGTGATGACTACCTTATCAATGGCAGTAAGATGTGGATCACGAATGCGACGCAAGGTGATTGGATTTGTTTACTTGCCAACACTTCTGAAGGCAGCGTTCATGCAAATAAATCAATGATC
>NZ_LWEY01001408.1:0-1255 GCF_001634935.1 Oleiphilus sp. HI0043
AGACCGCTGATGCGCAAGGTAATCTTGCAATGAGTGAGGTTATGTCCTTCCGCAGTAAAGTTAGAGGCCATCAAGGCGATCCTCACTTTATGTCGGAAGTGGAGGTTCTCGAACTTAGCGGTGCCACGCTTAGTGTCTACTGGGAAACCGATGTAAACGCTGATGCGCGATTGGTATGTACAAGCGCCGCCGCGACGCTTGAAGTGCACGTATCTAAACCAACTAAGAAACACACGCTTACTTTGACCACTTTAGTGGAAGGTAATAGCTATACTTGTACCGCATATTCCACTGATCATCACGGATATACAGCAAGCAAGCAAATTAATACGCTTATCGAAGTTGCCTCTAGTAAGCTAAGAAGTATTTCAACAAGTTCAGACAACACTGCGCCAATTCTGACCGCAACACCGGTTCTTGAAAGTTTCGGTGAGCTTGCAAGCTTAAGCTTAGTAAGTGATGAATTGTCGGTTGTATTTGTAGAATATAGACCTGAAGGTTCTGCTGATTGGCAAGCAGCGGGCTCACAATCCGAGAAGCTGTCGCACTTTATTCTGCTTCAAGAGCTAATCCCCAATAGCAGCTATGAGCTACGATATGTGTTGGCTGACATTGTGGGCAACCAAACATCTTTCCAAACAATTTCTTTTAACTCCGGTAGCTTGATCGATCTACCCTTGCCTGCTTTCAGCTCGCAGCCGGACGTAAGCTTTATTTCAACAAACACCGCGCTTGTTGAATGGGCCAATACCGATCAAGCAATTGGCCAGGTAAGCTTTGGTACGGCGATCGATGACTTATCTTACAAAGAAGCCAATATAGATAGTGCGCTGAGTCACCAAGTGAATCTTGTGAACCTTGATCCTGCGACTCATTATTATGTTCGTGTAGACGCTTATAATTTACTTGGCGAAATGGTTAGCAGTGACACCCTTAGTTTTGTTACGTCTGCTACAAGCGATAATGCAGACAGTGATAATGACGGCTTGCCGGATGTATGGGAGATCCAGTTCGGCTTGGACCCACAAGATGCCAGCGATGCATTTATTGACCAAGACAACGATGGTTTGAGCAACCGAGAGGAATTCGCTGCGCAAACTGACCCTAATAGCGCTGATAGCGATGTGGATGGTATTCCAGATGGTTGGGAGTTTGATCACAACCTCAACCCAAATGATGCAGCAGATGCTAGCCTTGATACTAACAATGACGGCATAACGAATTTGGATGAATTCCTTAGTGCGGCAGATACTGA
>NZ_LWEY01001409.1:0-1095 GCF_001634935.1 Oleiphilus sp. HI0043
CTTAACGCAATTTGCTCACCAAACCCTTTGTCGAAACCGGAGGCACCTCGAACATTTTCCTTTGCTTTGATATAAGAGTGAAGTGCCCAACTTCCATCTCGCTGCAGCACATAAAGGTAGACTGCGCCAGATTCAGGAGAAAGATTGCTAGCGCTGGCATTTTCAAGTTCTTGAGAGAGCGCACTTGAATAGTCCCCTTCTGCAGTATAGTTAGTGTACACATCTTGCGCAGAGCTATCTTCACCAGGGGCAGAAACTACCAATAGCTCGCCGTCCACAAACACAGATTGACCAAATTTATCGCCTGGCTCAGCATTTGGAGCCTTCAACATCCAGACTAACTCCCAAGAATCGTTTGCATTTCTTTCATAGATATAAACAGCGCCAGAGTCCTCTGAGAATTCATTGACAATCGAGCCGTCAAGGTCATTCTGTATCTGAAGAGCAGTAAATTCACCGGCTGAAGAACTATCTTCCTTTGGCGAACCAAGTACCAAATAATCACCTGATAGTGAAAGATTATTCGATTCAAGTGAATTTTCATCAAACAGAGCTAGAGGATTAGCAAAGTCGGTAATTTCAAGCTCATCAGCTTCATCTCGAAATATTACGAAATTATAAGTTAAAACCTGTTCTACATTCCGCCGCATTCCTTGGAGCTCTAATACAGCGTTCTGTGTTTCTTCGGTACTTTCGCCCCCGTCATCTAGCAGTACGAGATTTCGTAACCTCTCGTCTAATTCGCACTCAAGCCCTGAATACGGCATCTGTAAGGACGCCGTAACTTCTAACGAAATCTCGTTTTTGCCAGGTTTAAGAGTAATATCGACTAACGAAGTGTTTTCTGAAAGATCAACATCAAACTGCCTCGTGTCATTATTATGAGAATGCTCAACGATTACACCAAATTCGCGAACCTCAATAGCCGCCTGATCAAGCCTTTCAAACTGAAGTGTAGAAAGTACAGTTTCACCGAGAGAATCTGCTTGAGTTAACTCAGGCAAAACGTTTGGAGCGAAGAACTGTTCAACCTGAGCAAAGCCTAGCGTAGTAATGTCTGACAAATGCTCTAAATTAAACTGATAATCAAACTGC
>NZ_LWEY01001410.1:0-933 GCF_001634935.1 Oleiphilus sp. HI0043
AGATAGCGCTTTCTACAACATCGCATAGAATTGCGTGCTATTTCACCTTATTTTGGGAATACACATTTAATGTCCAACATACAAAATAGAACTCAGCTTTTGAACGACGCGCTAAGCAAGCGCATCCTAATACTGGATGGCGCTACCGGAACAATGATCCAGCGCTTTAAGTTTGAAGAGGAAGACTATCGCGGTGAAAGGTTCAAAGACCACCCTTCGGAAGTTAAAGGCAATAATGACCTATTATGCCTGACTCAAGTAGACGCCATTGCTAGCATCCATAAACAATATCTAGATGCAGGCGCAGATATAATTGAAACAAACACTTTCAACTCGACCAAAGTTTCCCAAGCTGACTATGGCATGGAAGAGCTTGTATACGAGTTAAATTTCGAAGCTGCACGTATTGCACGTGAAGAAGCGGAGAAGAAGACCGCTGAAACGCCCGACAAGCCAAGATTTGTTGCAGGTGTCGTTGGCCCAACATCACGTACGGCATCCATTAGCCCCGACGTTAACGACCCGGGTTTTAGAAACGTCACTTTCGAAGAGCTTTACGACAATTATTATGAAGCCACCGATGCCTTGGTAAAAGGCGGTGCCGACATAATCATGATCGAGACCATATTCGATACGCTTAATGCTGAAGCAGCTATTTATGCAGTTGAACAATACTTTCAGGATTCCAAACTGAAACTGCCAATCATGATTTCAGGCACCATCACTGACGCCTCGGGCCGTACTCTGTCCGGGCAGACAGCTGAGGCCTTCCTAATATCTGTTAAGCACTGCAAGCCTCTGAGCATCGGTTTTAACTGCGCTCTGGGTGCCGATGCACTTCGGCCCTACATTGAAGAGTTATCTACCAAGGGCGAATGCTATGTTAGCGCCCACCCTAACGCAGGCCTGCCGAATGAGTTTGGTGAATACGAT
>NZ_LWEY01001411.1:0-43293 GCF_001634935.1 Oleiphilus sp. HI0043
ATATAGTTACATTCGCTTATAAAAAATAATACAAAGACAAAGCAATAGAGTTTTAGTTGTAGATTTTGGGTCGCCGAACAATTCGTTAATGGAACTTGAATAGGTAATTCCGCAGGTATGGGAAATCGGTTGAAAAAATTATTTTTTACAGTTTTGGCTGTAGCCTCAGTTGATGTAGTGGCTGAGCTTAAGCCCATTGCTGATGATGAGCTGAGTCAATACTCTGGCCAAGCCGCTGTTGCCTTTGATATTGATCAAATAGGCTCGAATAGCTATACCCGCGTTACATTGGGTATGGAATCAAAAATGCAGATGAACATTAATAATGTTGAGTTAGGTAAATACGAAAGAGATGGTGAGTTAGGCGCTGACTTCTCTGCTACTAACCTAGCATTTGGTTCTATATCTACTGATGCCGCTCAAGTTCAGCTAGATGGGCAAACTTACGCGGTAAACGATATTATTCCTTTTGAAGTAAATGATCCGTATTTCGAAATTGCCAAAGACGCTACCGATGAGCTTGTAGGCTTTCGTTTGGGCTTTGGTGAAGCTCGTGGTCAGCTTAGCGGTGACTTTGATAGTATTTCTGGTAACGTTGGCGCTACGATTACTGATTTCTTTGGCGATGATTACCAAGCATCGATGCTTAACTTAAGTGGCGATGTCGATAATACTCGTGCTAAGTATTTTGGTGTAGGTAATGATCAAAGTGGAGGTGCAACGGATTGTAATTCGGGTTTTTACTGTTATGACCTTGCAGACTATAAGACTCTTGATGTTGGGCAGAGAAACTCTACAACAGGTAATGTTGATTACACCAACGACTTTTTCATCTCTTTTCAGAAAGAAGACACCGACTGGTCAACGAGTGATGGTCAGATGACCACTGCTTCAGGTGTATTTATTAACATACCTACTTCTCTTCATATAGATATGAATACCGGCACTAATGCTAATGGTACTGAACGAGTTCGGGTGGAATATATCGACCGTGGTGTTGGTTTATTTAAGCCGTAAAATCTTTTCCTTTATTAATCTTACAGTTCTCGAAAAGCAAGCCTATAGAGTACAATATGAACCTTCTTAGATTAGGAGGTTCTAATGCAGTCCATCTTTTGGCACGACTACGAAACATTCGGCGCAGATACTCGCCGAGATAGGCCAAGTCAGTTTGCCGGTGTTAGAACCGATTTAGATTTAAATATCATCGAAGAGCCAACGACTTTTTACTGTCGCCCTTCAGAAGATGCTTTGCCTTCTCCAGAAGCTTGCTTAATTACTGGCATCACACCTCAATATGCACAAGAAAACGGTTTCTCTGAGGTCGAGTTTGCCAAGAAGGTAGAAGAGATTTTTTCAGTCCCGTCTACCTGTGTGGCTGGCTATAATAGTATTCGCTTTGATGATGAAATCACTCGAAACCTGTTTTATAGGAACTTTATAGACCCTTATGAGCGAGAGTGGAAAAACGGTAATTCACGCTGGGACTTAATCGATGTTGTGCGTTTAACTTACGCTCTTCGACCCGAAGGGATCAATTGGCCTTGTGATGACTCTGGAACGCCAAGCTTTAGGCTTGAGGTCTTAAGTCAAGCTAATGGTATTGAGCACTTGTCAGCACATGACGCGATGAGTGATGTTTATGCCACCATCGGCCTAGCTAAGCTAATCAAGTCAGCACAGCCACAATTGTTCGACTATGTTTTTAAAAATAGAGACAAGCATAAGGTACTAGAGTTACTCGAACCAAATAAGCTTAAACCGGTTTTTCATGTTTCTTCGAAATTTCCTGCAAGTAAAGGGTGTTGTGCGCTTATTGTGCCGCTATTTCAAGACTCCAAGAATAAAAATTCCTTTATCTGTTTTGATCTAAGGCAAGACCCTGCTTACTTGTTTGCGCTGAGCAATGAAGAGATTCAGCGTCGGCTTTACATGCCTTCGGCGCAGCTTTCTGAGGGCGAAGAGCGGCCAGCAATCAAGGCGATTCATGTAAATAAATGCCCAATGGTTGTTCCTGCTGCAATGATAAAGACGATGTCTGCTGAACGACTTGAACGCTGGGAGCTGAATCTGGATTTGATGAGGTCACACTTAGAATGGATCAGAAATAACCCAATATTTGTTGAAAAAATTAAAGAAGTGTTCAGCCTGAGCTCCCCCGAGAGAAACGAAACAGACCCCGACTTGATGATATATAGCGGTGGTTTTTTCTCTACCCATGATAAAGCTGAGATGTCGCGCGTTAGGCAGGCCAGTGATATTGAGTTGGAGGAAGAGGAGTTTAGATTTCAGGATAGTCGTTTGCCGGAATTATTGTTTCGCTACAAAGCGCGAAACTTTCCTCAAACTTTGACGGAGGAAGAGCAGTCAAAGTGGGAGCGGTATTGTGCAAACAAATTGATGAGCGCCGATGGCGGGTACCTTACTTTTAAAGAGTTCTTCGATCGCATTCATGCAATATCTCAATCGGATATCGACTCTAAATCTCAGTCGGTGCTTGAAGATCTCCGGTTCTATGGTGAGTCTATCATTCCATATGCCTAGTAAAGAGCTTCAGATAGCGCGGGCTATCTGAAGCTAAATAAGCTTTTTCTAGAACTTGCTGAACCCTTGCCATTGTTCAGTAGAAAGATTCGTCATGCCCTCGGCGCTGTTAATTTCTGTCTTTTCTGGTTCTCTTGCCTGAGAGTTTTCAGAATTAGATTTTGCGACAACAGTAAGCACCCCGTTTTCGTCAGCAATAATGTTCTGAACTAGAGTGCTCATATCTTCTAAGGTAAGAGAGTTCACTTCTTTAGCTAATTGTTCTTTGGTGTCGAAGTCTACATTTTTTATATCAATGTCTTTCCAAAACCTATTGGAGCGTGAATAAAGGGTGTTGTCTTGCTTTAGTAGGTTTGCAACAACCGAGCTCTTGTGCTTGTTCAAGTCAGCTTTGCTTGTTGACCTAACTGTCTCTAAGCTTGTATGAATGAACGCCTTGGTTTCCTTATAAAGCTCTTGGCCTGTGTTACTAGGGGACTGAACAATGAACGCTATAGCCGGTACTTCAAGCAACTCAAAATTTGTTGCGAATACGATGTAACCCATTTGTTTTTGAGTGCGGACTTGGTTGTAGTAATCACTAGAGAGTATTTGAGTGAGTAGTAAGTACTTAGCACGTTCTTTGTGACTAGTAGTTTTTCCTTGTACATAGTGAACAAAGCCGGTATCACTGTGCTCGGTGTCGAGCGTGTTGAGCCAAGGAGTCTTAGGTGGTATGCGGCGAATTTTGGCGCGGCTGACCTCGGTCTTAGTTGCCTTATCAAGTAATATGCTTTGAATTAATTGTGCATTATTGAGTGTTGATGCACGCGATAGGTTTCCGCTACTCAACACTGCTATATCTAGTTGAGACAGAAAGTCTTCACGAAACTGATTAATATCTTCTAGTTTTATATCTCTAAGTGCGCTCAGACGTTCTTCTTCATTCCAAGAAGGAGCAATAACTACGTTCTGAGCTTTGGAAATAGCTTGCTGAAATGGCTTCTTATCTTTTGCGTTTGATAGGCTTCTAGACAAGCGTTCTTTCATTATAGAGAAACGAGAGGGAGAAAACTCTGCATATTTAACGGTGTTAAGTAACTTGCTTAGAAGTTGGGCCTGTCTATCGCTGTACCCGCTGATTTTGATGGTTACACCACGCATATGCTTGTATAGCTCGTAATGAAGGCCTGCAAGATAGGCAGGGTAGCTATATTCATTAAGCGAGTCAGTTAGAAGTTTTACTAAAAGATCTGTCATATTTAGCGTTGCCGCAGACTTAAGCGCTTCAGGGGAGCGTATGGTAAGGAATAAGTTTGATTTAGGCGTGCCAAAGCTAGTGTCAGTGTGATGCCATACTTCTAAGCCAAGTTGTTTGAGCAGAAGCTCTGGCTTTTCAGTATTCATCGTTTTAACTATTGATATGTTTTCCGGAATAAAAATGTTTTTCTCTGGCAGGCTTAGCCTATTGTCCTGCTTAGGCTTGATGAGTTTATCCAGAAGGTTCTGATCCAGTTCTTGAATGTTATAGGGTGCGTCGTACCAGTCAGTAAACCGTTTTCCAACAACTGCTTTAGCGCTAACCGCAACAAACATATTCTTGGGATTAAGATGGCTTAAGTATGTTTTGTATAACTCGTGATCGAACTGCTTGAGCGAGTAGGGCTTGATAAGAATATCTTCTGCTGAAGTAAACTGGAGCGCCCTTGATAGCTTGCTCGTGAAATGAATGGGTTCACTTTTCTCTTGATAGTTAAAAGCAATATCTAACATGGTTTTTTGTTCGTCAAAGTAAAGCTTTTTCAGGCCTTCTTTACGTAGAAGGTCAATATAACTATGAATGGTCTCTAGAATTCGTTCCTGGTTGTCAAAGCCAAACTGAGTCAAGCTCATGCGGATAACAAACAGTTCTTTGACTCTAGTATCAAACTCTGCACCGGCCGATAGTGAGTCGACTAGGTTTTCATTTTTTAATGCCGACAATAGGCTGCCTTTACCCTCATGGCCAATCAGGTTTGATAGGTAGGATACAGGCTTTGAGTCTTGGTGAAGGCTTGATGATGGTATGGGGAATGCGAGCATCATTGATCGCTTGTCCATTATCGATTGCGCTTCAACTTTTACAGGTAGGAAATCTTCTGCGAAGAAATCTTGCGATATGTCGGTAAACTCGACGTTGCTGTTTGGAATGTTACTGAACTTGGCTAGTGTCCACTTTTTAAGTGTTGAAAGAGGCTCTTTCCCCAAAATTACCAAAGTCATTTGATTCGCAGAGTAATTCTTTTGATAAAACTCTAATAAAGTGTCGCGTAACTTTTCTTCGCCTTTGTCACTCAGGGTTTCAAGGTTTCCAACAGAAAAGCGGCTATAGGGGTGATCGTCGGCTAATACTGCTTTTATTACAGAATAAAAGCGTCGTCCATCATCCTTGACTTTGGATGTGTATTCGGAATGAACAGCGTTAACTTCACGCTCGACATACTCGGCGTTAAAAAGCGGGTGAGTGAACTGCTCAGAAAAGCGTTCAAGCGCCGCTTCTAGGAATTCGGGTCGGATATCAAAGAAATAGTTTGTATTTTCAGGTGAAGTATATGCATTGTGTGAGCCGCCATGTTGAGTGATATATTTCTGATAAGCATCAGGCTCAGGGAATTTTTCAGTGCCAAGGAAGAGCATATGTTCAAGAAAGTGGGCCAAGCCCGGATATTCAAGAGGGTCACTTGCGCTGCCAATATTAACGTCTAGAGACGCAGAAGATTTATCGGTATTTGGGTCGGAAACCAGCAAGACTCGAAGTTTGTTTTCTAGTACTAAGTAATCGTAGTGCCGGCTATCATTAGGGCTTTTTTCTATAGAAAGGGAGGCGTTAACATTACTAGATATAATACCTACAGCGCATAATATGAAAAGCAAATAAACTGGCCGTAAAATTGATATTCCGAACACAGAAATTCCTCGATGATCAAAGTAAGTTTAGTGAGCTAGTATAGTGTTATTTCAGCTTGATAGGGGCTTTTGTTAAAGCAAGTTCACGTTAATAACATAATTATATATATTAGAGTAATGTATCTACGTAATCTGTAGTTAAAATAAGGTCACATGGCCGATTAGTATTATATTTCAGCATATTTTTGGCTTTATACTACAATTATCTTTGGTGTGGTCGCATTTGATTTCAGACTTAAGATACTGATGCAGGGAATTAACTAGTTATCCATTGGTAAGCGAATTCTGAGCGAAGCGCAATCAATTTATTCTTTTCGGGGTATTAAGTAATGAGCTATTTTTTGACCGGTGGAACCGGTTTTATTGGTCGTTTTTTAGTTGAGAAACTAATCGCGCGTGGTGAGAAGATATATCTTCTTACACAAGAGTCCAGTATGGAGCGCTATGAGGAATTGCTTGAGCGTTTTAACGTGTCAGGTGATGACGTTGTAGCGATCGTTGGCGATTTGACTCAGGATAACCTGGGTATCTCTGATGCTCAAATGGCCGAGCTCAAAGGAAATGTTAAGCACTTTTATCATCTAGCAGCGATCTATGATTTGAACGCTGGTGCTGAAATTCAGAAAGCAGTAAATGTACAGGGCACAAGAAACGCAATTGTTGCCGCGACAGAAATGCAAGCAGGCTGTTTTAACCATATTAGTTCGATCGCAGCAGCTGGTCTTTATAAGGGGACGTTTAGAGAGGATATGTTCGAAGAGGCCGAGAACCTTGACGATCCATACCTTCAAACAAAACATGACTCGGAAAAGGCTGTTCGAGACGAATGCTCTATTCCTTTCAGAATCTATCGTCCTGGTATGGTTGTGGGGCACTCTAAGACTGGTGAGATCGACAAGATTGACGGTCCATATTACTTCTTCAAAATGCTGCAAAAAATTCGTAACACTTTACCAAAGTGGATGCCTACTATTGGTATTGAAGGTGGCCGCATTAACGTTGTGCCGGTCGACTTTATTGTTGATGCAATTGATCATATTTCCCATGCAGATGGTGAAGATGGAAAATGTTTCCATTTGACTGACCCAGACCCACACAAGGTTGGTGAGGTTCTAAATATTTTTGCCGAAGCTGGTCATGCGCCAACCATGACAATGCGTGTTGATTCTCGCATGTTTGGTTTTATTCCTTCAATGGTTAGGAATGGCCTAAAGAACCTTCCTCCTGTTAAGCGTATTACGAGTGCGGTTTTAAATGATTTTGGTGTTCCAGAGTCGGCAATGGGTTTTATCAATTACCCAACAAAGTTCGACTCTCGCGAAACAGAGCGTGTATTGAAAGGATCAGGAATCGAAGTTCCTCGTCTAGAATCCTACGCACCTGCTATTTGGGATTTTTGGGAGCGTAACCTAGACCCAGATTTACATAAAGATCGTTCCTTAAAAGGTACTGTTGGTGGAAAAGTTTGTGTTGTCACGGGTGCAACATCGGGTATCGGATTGGCGACTGCGCATAAATTGGTAGATGCTGAGGCAATCGTATGTATCGCTGCTAGAACGCAAGAGACTCTGGACGAAGTTAAGGCTGAGCTACAAGCAAAAGGTAAGGGTGAAGTGCATGCTTATCGTTGCGACTTCGCGGACATGAATAACTGTGATGAGTTCGTTGAAGCCGTGCTAAAAGATCATGGTCATGTTGATTATTTGATTAATAACGCAGGCCGCTCGATCAGACGTGCGATTAACCATGCATTTGACCGTTTCCATGATTATGAACGAACTATGCAGCTAAACTACTTTGGTTCTTTGCGTTTGATTATGGGGTTCGCGCCATCAATGCTAGAACGTAAGTGCGGCCATATCGTTAATATTTCCTCTATTGGGGTACTAACTAATGCTCCACGCTTTTCTGCATACGTTGCATCAAAAGCTGCTTTGGATGCATTCTCACGTTGTGCTGCGTCAGAATTTTCCGATAGTAATGTGACTTTCACAACGATTAATATGCCGCTTGTGCGTACGCCGATGATTGGCCCAACTAAGATCTACGACTCTGTTCCGACATTGTCGCCAGATGATGCGGCAGATTTGATTGCTGAAGCGATTGTGCATCGACCAAAGCGTATCGCTACACGCTTGGGGACTTTTGCTGCAGTACTTCACTGCTTAGCTCCTAAGGTTGGTGAGATTGTAATGAATACTGGCTATAAGATGTTCCCTGATTCAGCTGCGGCTCAAGGTAAGGGGCAAGCTAATGAAAAGCCAAAAGTTTCAACAGAGCAGGTTGCATTCGCTGCGATCATGCGTGGTATTCACTGGTAAGGCGTTTTGTCTAGCTAGTATTTGATGCTATGTAGTAATAGAAAAGGGGCTTCGGCCTCTTTTTCTTTTTTAGAAGCTTACTTTTTCAGAAAAAGTAACTAAGAAATGGTGTAATTATTTTTACTGGCTGTGTAATATAGCCACGTTGTTTTAACCACACTAAGAGATACGTTCTGTATCTCTATCGAATAAAACTTTTAAGGAAGGTAATAACTAATGAGTGTTTTAGTTGGTAAGCAAGCTCCTGATTTTACAGTATCTGCAGTACTAGGTGACGGTTCTATCGTTGATGAATTTACGTTTTCTGAAGCGACAAAAGGCAAGTATGCCTTGGTGTTCTTTTATCCATTAGATTTTACTTTTGTTTGTCCATCTGAGTTGATTGCTCTGGATCACAGAATGGATGACTTCAAAGCTCGTGGCGTTGAAGTTATTGGTGTTTCTATCGATTCTCACTTCACTCACAACGCTTGGAGAAACACTCCAATCAATGATGGTGGTATTGGTCAGGTAGGTTATACGCTAGCAGCAGACATGAACCACGATATTTGTAAGGCTTATGATGTTGAGTCAGAAGGTGGTGTTGCATTCCGTGGTGCATTTTTGATTGATACTAACGGTACTGTTCGTTCGCAAATCGTTAACGATTTACCGCTTGGTCGTAATATGGACGAATTGATTCGTCTAGTTGACGCGCTTCAATTCCATGAAGAGCATGGCGAGGTTTGTCCTGCAGGTTGGAATAAAGGTGACAAAGGTATGAACGCTTCTCCTGATGGCGTTGCTGCATACTTATCAGAGAATGCCGACAATCTTTAATGGTCGATAAGTCTTTGTAATATGAAAAAGCCCAACATTAAGTTGGGCTTTTTTGTTTTTTAGTGCTCTTGTTTTGAATAAAGTCGTTCAAAGCTCCATACGAGCATTATGGGGATGGTGATAGCTAGCGTTCCCATGCTGTAGTCTGATAAAGAGCGCTCAGTAATTCCATGAATCAAAAGCATGAAAATATCCAGGGTAATCAGCCCGAAAAGAGCGCCAGATATATAGTCGCTATAATCATGATACCAAGGTGTGGCGTTACTCATTGTTGTTCTACCTTTCTTGTGTTTCAGGCAGTTGCTGTGCCCGATAGTTTTTATTTTTATTGTGACAAAAGCAGAATATCACGGTGTGTTGGTGCTGTAAGAGTATAGTCAGGGCTATCTCTTCGCTGCAAGTATATCTTGCAGGACTTGCTTAGTCTTCAAACCATACCTGATTTTCACCATTTTCTCGGGCTAGATACAGGCGATTGTCAGCATTTTTTAAAAGCTCAATTAAAGAGTTATTGTTGTTCTCGGTTATTCCTGCTGAAACAGTGAAGTTGAAGCTGAACTCATCTATCATAACAATATGGTCTTCAACTAGCTCCCTAAAGCCGTCTACAAGCTTTGCTGCTTGTTCCAGGCTTAGCCCTGCCATAAGTATTGCAACGTCAGAGTCGTTTATTCGAGCGTATTGGAAGCGATTGAATGCCTTTGGTAGCAGGGTGGTTAGATTGCGCATGGTGATATCGGGCGCATCCAGGCCGTGCTTGTCTTGAATGTTATGCATTTGGTCAACAGAGAGTAGAGCAACAGATACTGGGGTGCTCTGGCTTACGGCCTTTTCTAACTCTTTGTTCCCATCAAGAAAGAACTTCTGTTTGTTGGGCAGCCCTGTAACAAAGTCATGGAAGGCGAGATATTTAAGCGTTTGGGAATGCTCAAGGTTTTCGATGTTGTGTAAAATGCGGCAATGAAACTCTTCATGGCTAAAGGGTTTGTTCAAGAAGTCGTTTGCGCCATTTTTTATGAACTTGGCAGTTAGTTTTCCGTCACCTTCACCAGACAAGCCGATTATAACCAGCTCATTCTTGCTCACCTCTTTTCGGATGTTTTTGACCAAGTCAAAGCCGTTCATTCTTGGCATGTTGTAATCGGTAATCAGTAGTTTAATATCTGGGTGTTGTTCAAGGGCCTCTAAAGCCGTGTCGCCATCGTCTGCGGTGTGCACTTGATAAAGGTGTGTCTCAAGTTGCTGTTGAATGTAGCGGCGAGACATTTTGGAGTCGTCTGCTACAAGAATTTTTATATGCTGGTTTTTTTCAAGGCGCTTAATCAGCTTTATGACATACTCGTAAGAGAAGCGGCTTTCTTTTACAACGTAGTCGACGATTCGCTTTTCCAGCATTTTCTCCCTTTTCTCTTCATCGTAATTTCCCGTGAGTACGATGGTGGGGATTTTTTCTGCAATGGTGTAGTCAACGACTTCTCCATCCGGTGCGTCAGGAAGGTTTAGGTCGACCACTGCAACAAGGTACGCATCTGCGCCATTATTTTGAATGTGTTCCTTTGCTTCTGCGAAGGACGTGGCGATGTCAAAAGGGAAGCCAGCATTGCTTTTGTTGATGTGTTTGATGATTTTTACAACAATCGAGCTGTCTTCAACAAGTAAGAATTTTTTCATAGTTGAGGGTACGCTAGTCTGTACATAATAAAAGGGCGCTATATAGAAGCCGTGGGTTTATCTATCAGCTTAGTAGTTCCTCGCATAGTCTCCAGTTTTTAGTCTTCAAAAAGTTTAAATATGGTCACTTTTGACATTCAAATATGTTAGAATCGCGACCTTTATTTTAATAATCAGAATAAACAGGAACGCTGTCCATATGGGTGATCAAGCGAAAGAAATCCTTCCAGTTAATATTGAAGACGAATTGAAGCAGTCGTATCTCGATTATGCGATGAGTGTTATCGTTGGTCGTGCCTTGCCTGATGCGCGTGACGGTCTCAAGCCTGTGCATCGTCGAGTCTTGTTTGCGATGAGCGAACTGGGGAATGACTGGAACAAGGCGTACAAGAAGTCAGCACGTGTCGTCGGTGACGTAATCGGTAAATATCACCCTCATGGTGACTCCGCCGTATACGATACGATTGTACGAATGGCTCAGCCTTTCTCTTTGCGTTACATGCTTGTAGATGGACAGGGTAACTTTGGTTCCATAGATGGTGATAACCCAGCTGCGATGCGATATACCGAAATTCGTATGCAGAAGCTTGCTCATTCGTTGCTTGCTGACTTGGACAAAGAAACAGTCGATTTTGTTCCTAACTATGACGGTACCGAGCAGATACCCGAAGTTATGCCGACTAGAGTTCCTAACCTGTTGGTGAATGGCTCGTCAGGTATCGCTGTTGGTATGGCGACTAATATTCCACCACACAACTTAACTGAAGTTGTTGGTGCTTGCCTTGCTCTGATGGAAAATAGTGATATTACCTGTGAAGAGTTGATGGAAATTATTCCAGGTCCAGATTTTCCAACCGCTGCGATTATTAATGGTCGTGCAGGGATAGTCCAGGCTTACCAGACTGGCCGCGGGAAAATTTATTTAAGAGCGCGCTATGAGGTCGAGACCGATAAGAATGGAAAAGAGCGCATTGTCGTTACAGAAATTCCATATCAGGTTAATAAAGCCCGTTTGATAGAGAAAATAGCCGAGCTTGTTAAAGACAAGAAGATCGAAGGTATTACCGAGCTTCGTGACGAGTCTAATAAAGAAGGTATGCGAATAGTGATCGAACTTCGACGTGGCGAAATGCCTGAAGTGATCATGAACAACCTTTATGCCCAGACTCAACTTGAGAACGTATTTGGTATTAATATGGTTGCTTTGGTTGATGGTGAGCCAAAGACGATCAATCTAAAGCAATCGCTAGAAATATTCGTCAAGCACCGAAGAGAAGTCGTTACTCGTAGAACAGTCTACTTGCTCCGTAAAGCGAGAGAGCGTGGGCATGTGTTGGAAGGTTTAACGGTTGCTTTGGCAAATATCGATCCGGTTATTGAGTTAATCAAGAAGTCACCAAGTTCTGCGGAAGCGAAAGAAAAACTCTTGGCTCAAGCTTGGAGTCCTGGTGATGTGACCGCGATGCTTGCTAGTGCAGGTGAGAATGCCTGTCGCCCAGATGATTTAGAACCACAGTATGGCTTGCGTGATGGTAAATATTACTTATCGCCAACTCAGGCTCAAGAAATTCTGAATATGCGTTTGCACCGTTTGACCGGTTTGGAAACGGAAAAACTCATTGGCGAATATCGTGAGATACTAGAGCGAATCGGAGAGTTTTTAGCGATTCTGAGTGATCCGGTTAAATTGATGCAGGTTATTCGTGAGGAGCTTGAAGCGGTTCTTGAAGAGTATGGAGATGAGCGCCGTAGTGAGATTATTTCTTCACGTCGTGATTTGACAGTTGCAGATTTAATCAATGAAGAAGACCTGGTAGTTACTATTTCTCATGGAGGCTATGCAAAAACTCAGCCTGTTGAAGATTATCAGGCTCAGCGTCGCGGTGGTCGAGGGAAGTCTGCAACGTCGATGAAGGATGAAGACTTTATCGAAAAACTACTCGTGGCCAATTCCCACGATACGATTTTATGCTTTACCAATAAAGGTAAGGTTTACTGGTTGAGAGTGTTCGAAATTCCGCAGGCCAGCCGTGGTTCTCGTGGTCGCCCAATGGTGAATATTCTGCCATTGGATGAAGGCGAACGCGTAACGACTTTCTTGCCTGTTCATGAGTACGCTGAAAATAACTTTATCTTTATGGCTACAGCTAACGGTACGGTTAAGAAAACTCCGCTCGAAAACTTTGCTCGCCCACGTAGTTCTGGTTTGATTGCTTTAGCTCTTGATGACGGGGATACGTTGATCGGAGCCTCGATCACTGATGGTGACCGTGACATTATGTTGATGAGTAACTCGGGTAAGATGATTCGCTTCCATGAGTCAAATGTAAGAGCGATGGGACGAACTGCTCGAGGTGTTCGCGGTATTAAAATAGCTGAAGAGCATCAGGTTGTATCCTTGATTATTCCTGAAGAAGAAGGCCTGTTATTGGTTGCAAGTGAAAATGGTTACGGTAAGCGTACTCGCATGGATGAATTCTCAGTAATCGGGCGTGGTGGTCAAGGCGTGATTGCAATGCAATGCTCCGAGCGAAATGGTTTGTTGGTGTCTGCGGTTCAAGTTAAGGAAGGTGATGAGCTGATGCTTATTTCCGATAAAGGCACTTTGGTTAGAACTCGTACAGAAGAAGTTTCGATCCTCGGTCGAAATACTCAGGGTGTAAGGCTGATCAAGCTATCTCAAGAGAATGAGCATTTAGTTGGTGTGGAGCGTGTTGATGAGTCTAGTCTTGATGAACAAGAAATAGAAGAGGGAACTGATACTGTTGAGGCAGGCGCTTCGAGTGAATCAGATGAATCTTCAGATCAATCACCTGAGGCCTAACTGGAAATATAATGGTAGATGAAGCAACAGAGCTCGCAAAGCTACGGGCTCAGATTGATGAGATTGATCAAAATATTCAGTCTTTGATCAACCAGCGCGCAGCTTGTGCTCAGCGTGTTGCTGAGGTGAAGCAGGCTGCTGCCGGTAATGAGCTTGTGCAGTATTATCGCCCTGAGCGAGAGGCTCAGGTCCTGCGGGCCGTAATGGAACGCAATACGGGGCCTATGCCAGATGAAGATGTTGCTAAGCTCTTCAGAGAGATAATGTCCTGTTGTCTAGCCCTTGAAAAACCAATGAAGGTAGCTTTTTTAGGGCCGGAAGGTACTTATACGCATGCAGCGGCCCTAAAACATTTTGGACACTTTGTTCATGCTCAGCCTATGAGTGCAATTGATGAAGTGTTTCGAGAGGTGGAGTCTGGCCAGGCAAACTATGGCGTTGTACCAGTTGAGAACTCAACGGAAGGCGTTGTTAATCATACTTTGGATAGTTTCGTAAATTCACCTTTATTCATTGCTGGTGAAGTGAAGTTAAGAATTCATCACCACTTGCTATCGAATGATGAAATCAAACCCTCTGATATCAAACGAGTCTATTCCCATCAGCAATCTTTGGCGCAGTGCCGGAAATGGTTGGATGCGAATTGCCCTCAAGTTGAGCGTGTTGCTGTTAGTAGTAATGCCGAGGCTGCAAAGCTCAGCATGAAAGAAGAAGGGGCTGTTGCGATCGCTGGTGACATGGCAGCCGAGCAGTATAGCTTACTCAAACTTGTCGAGAATATTGAAGATCAGCCTGATAATACGACCCGCTTCTTGATTATCGGTAGCGATGTTGTTCCTGCTAGCGGTCAAGATAAGACCTCTATTATGGTGTCGGCCAAGAACAAACCAGGGGCACTATATCACGTCCTTGAGCCTTTCCATCAAAATGATATTAGCCTTACCCGCCTGGAAACTCGGCCTTCGAATTCCGGTACTTGGGCCTATGTGTTCTTTATTGATTTCGAAGGTCATATCGATGACGAAGGCGTGCAGAAAGTTGTTCAGCAGGTTTCTCCTGATGCGGTAGAAATTAAACATCTCGGTTCTTACCCGGTGGGTGTGCTCTAGTGAAAAAATCTGACCAGCTTTCAGGTTTGGCTGTAGCGCCTGTCCAGGCTTTGCATCCTTATCAACCCGGAAAACCCATTGACGAGCTAGAACGAGAGTTGGGTATTAGCGATATTGTAAAGCTGGCAAGTAATGAAAATCCTCTGGGTATGAGTGAATTGGCAAAACAAGCCATTTCAGCTGAGCTCGCTGAGGGAAGTCGTTACCCTGATGGCAATGGCTATAAACTAAAGTATGCCTTAAAAGAGTATCTGTCATTTCAAGGGCATGACATCAGCCTTGAGAGCATGACGCTTGGCAACGGCTCAAATGACTTGTTGGATATTATTACTCGTTGTTTTTCTGATCGAGATTCTGAAGTAATTTTCTCTGAATATGCCTTCGCAGTTTATGCGATATCCTGTCAGGCTGTAGGTGCTAAAGCTGTTGTAGCTCCCTCAAAAGATTGGGGTCATGACCTTGATGCAATGTATGAGCGAATTTCTGAGAAAACCAAACTAATATTTATTGCTAACCCGAATAACCCAACGGGGACATCGATCAATAAAGATCTTTTGCTTGAGTTTCTAGCCAAGGTGCCGGAACGAGTGATTGTTGTTTTGGATGAAGCTTATTGTGAATACATTTCCGATGAAGACTTTCCGGATGGTATCGGTCTTGTCGAAAAGCACACAAATCTGATTGTTACTAGAACCTTTTCCAAAGCTTGGGGGTTGGCTTCTTTGCGTGTGGGCTATGCTGTCTCTCATCCGGGTATCGCGAATATCCTTAATCGTGTACGGCACCCGTTTAATGTCAATTCTTTAGCATTAGCCGCAGCAGCTGCTGTTTTAAGAGATGATGCCTACCTAAAGGCTAGTGTTGAGTGTAATGCTCAAGGGATGTGTCAGATGGCGCTTGCTCTTGAGCATCTCGGGCTAGAATTTATTCCGTCAAAAGGTAACTTTATTACCTTTGATACGGGTGTTGATGCTATGGAAATTTATCAGCGCTTGTTGAAGCTTGGTGTGATTGTGCGCCCTGTAGCGAATTACGGTATGAACTCGTTCCTTCGTGTATCTATTGGTTTGGAGCAGGAGAATTCAAAGTTTATTAAAGCACTCGACTCTTTACGAGAGGAAGGATGCTTGTGAGCTCGCGCATTGCAAGGTTGGCTGTAATTGGTGTTGGGTTGATTGGTGGCTCCTTGGCTAAGGCCGCGAGAACTGAAGGTTTTGCAGCACACACTTGCGGTTACTCCTTAAATCATAGTGAGGCTAAGCTTGGTGTTGAGTTAGGAGTTATCGATGAGGCTGCTGAATCTATCGCTGCGGCAGTGAAAGGTGCTGACTTGGTTGTGCTGGCGGTTCCTGTAAAGGCATTTGAAGATGTCTTAAGTGAAGTAAAGGTGTCATTGAAAGAGGGGGCTGTTGTTACCGATGTTGGTAGCGTAAAAAAATGCTTTCTTGAGGCTGTTGAAGCAGTCTATGGTGAGGTACCTTCGTTTGTCGTTCCGGGGCACCCAATAGCGGGCTCGGAACGCAGTGGAGTCATGGCTGCTGATGAAAATTTATATCAGCGCCATAAAGTCATATTGACACCCTTAAAAAATACTAACCATCTTGCTTTGTCCCTGGTTCGGTCTATGTGGCGTATGGCCGGTGCGACCGTGCTTGAAATGTCGATTGAGAAGCATGATGAAGTCCTTGCTGCGACTAGCCATTTGCCACATTTGTTAGCCTTTTCGTTGGTCGATACGCTTGCCGGTGAGGAGCAGAACCAAGAGATCTTCCGTTATGCAGCGGGAGGCTTTAGAGATTTTACTCGTATTGCCGCAAGTGATCCTTTGATGTGGCATGACATTTTTCTTGCCAATAAAGATGCCTTACTTAAGGTTTTAGATCACTTTACTTCAGACCTTGCTTCCTTGAGAACCAGTGTCGAGCAAGGCGATAGTCAGCACTTGTTAGGCGTTTTTACGCGAGCTAAGTCTGCGAGAGAGCACTTTTCAAAAATACTAAACGGACAGTCGTATACCGATACTATGAATACTAAAAATGTAACGTTCAAAATGGCACCTGGCGGTGAAGTTCGCGGAAATATCCGAGTAGCGGGCGATAAATCGATTTCCCATCGTTCAATAATGTTAGGCGCTCTTGCAGAAGGAGTGACGGAAGTTGAAGGGTTTCTTGAGGGCGAAGATAGTCTGGCGACACTTCAGGCCTTTAGGGATATGGGGGTTGTAATTGAGGGGCCAGAAGAAGGGCGAGTTAAGATTCATGGTGTTGGTCTGCATGGTCTTCAAGCGCCTCCTGGGCCACTTTACCTTGGTAACTCAGGAACTGGTATGCGTTTATTTGCCGGTCTACTTGCCGGGCAAAAATTTGATACGGAATTGACGGGTGATGAGTCTTTATCTAAGCGGCCAATGGAGCGAGTTGCTGGCCCATTACGTCAAATGGGTGCGAAAATTGAGTCTGCGGAAGGTGGACGTCCGCCTCTAAAAATTAGTGGTTCTCAAACTCTGGCAGGTATTCGTTATGATATGCCAATGGCCAGTGCGCAAGTTAAGTCTTGTTTGTTATTGGCGGGCTTATACGCTGATGGCGAAACACAGGTTCAGGAGCCAGCGCCGACTCGAGACCATACAGAGCGTATGCTTAATGGTTTTGGTTATCCGGTAAAGCGAGAGGGTGCAGTTGCTACTTTGGCTGGAGGTGGTTCTCTGAAAGGCGGGTCTATTGATGTGCCTGCGGATATTTCCTCTGCAGCTTTCTTTATGGTTGCTGCATCTATCTGCCCAGGCGCTGATTTGACACTCAAGCACGTAGGCCTAAACCCTACGCGTGTTGGTATTATCAACATTTTACGCCAGATGGGTGCTGATATAGAGGTAATGAATGAGTCTGTCGTAGGTGGTGAGCCTGTAGGCGACATTCGTGTTAAGCATGCACCTCTTAAAGGAATTAAAATTCCAGAGGATCAGGTTCCGCTTGCGATCGATGAGTTTCCTGTTTTGTTTATTGCTGCGGTTTGTGCTGAGGGAGAGACGGTCTTAAGTGGCGCTGAAGAGCTTCGTGTTAAGGAAAGCGACCGTATACAAGTGATGGCTGATGGTTTGGCGCAGCTGGGTGTTAGAACGGATGTTAAGCACGACGGTATAGTGATCAAGAATTCTGAGATTCAAGGCGGTACAGTTCATAGTCATGGCGATCATAGAATAGCGATGTCTTTCGCTGTCGCTTCATTAAGAGCGAAGGGTGAAATCGTGATTAGGGATTGTGCTAATGTTGCGACGTCATTTCCAAATTTTGTTGAGTTGGCTAGTGAAGTGGGTCTGAATATTAGCGTTGAAGACGATTCCGAGTAAAACGAGTTGTAGTAAAGAATGGTGCTGAAAAATTTCGTGACATTCAAAAAATTGGAGATAGTTGAATGACATGCAAAGTATTAACGATAGATGGTCCCAGCGGCGCGGGTAAGGGGAGTATTGCTCAGCTCGTGGCGAAGCATTTGGGCTGGTCTTTGCTTGATAGCGGGGCGCTTTATCGTCTTACCGCGCTGGCTGCTACTAGGTTGGGGGTTGCTTTCGATAACGAAGAGGCTTTGGCTGAAGTCGCTGAGAAGTTAGATGTTGAATTCGTTCCATCTGAGTACGGTGAGCCTGTCAGAGTATTACTTGGTGGTCAGGATGTGACGAATGATATTCGTACAGAAACTGTGGGTAATGATGCGTCAAAGATAGCGCCTTTGGCATCTGTTCGCGCAGCATTATTGCAAAGGCAAAGAAACTTTGCAGTCGAGCCTGGCTTGGTTGCTGATGGTCGAGATATGGGGACAGTGGTGTTTCCAGAGGCAGAATATAAGGTATTTATGACAGCGAGCGCAGAAGCTAGGGCGGATAGACGCTTTAAGCAGTTGAAGGCGGAGGGGGAAGATGTTAAAATCGCGCCCCTTTTAAAGGAGATAGAAGAGCGAGACGCCCGAGACATGGGGCGAAAAAATGCTCCGCTCAAAGCCGCTGAAGATGCGTATCATGTTGATACTACAGGGCTTTCTATCGAAGAAGTTTTAAAGGAAGTTGTTAATTTTATTGAGCGGAAATCTTAATAAATACGACTTCTAAACTTTTGGGTTTTGGTTAACGTTGGCCAGCAATGCAAAACCCATTTCAATAAATAAACCGTACATGCTGGTGGTACGGAGAATTTAATCACACAGGAATTGTAATGAGCGAGAGCTTTGCAGAGTTATTTGAAGAGAGTCTAAATGAAATCGATATGACCCCGGGAGCAATTATTGCGGGTGTTGTAGTAGATATTGATAGCGACTGGGTTACAGTAAACGCTGGCCTAAAGTCAGAAGGTGTTATACCTCTATCTCAATTTGTTAACGAGAGCGGTGAAGTCGAATTAAAGATCGGTGACTCTGTTGATGTTGCACTAGATGCTGTTGAAGATGGCTTCGGTGAAACACGCCTATCTCGTGAGAAGGCTAAGCGTGCTGAAGCTTGGAAAGAGCTTGAGAAAGCATTTGAAGCTGAAGAAATCGTTAAAGGTGTGATTAACGGTAAGGTTAAAGGTGGTTTCACTGTTGAGCTGAAAACTATCCGTGCCTTCCTTCCTGGTTCATTGGTTGATGTTCGTCCAGTACGTGACACGCTACACCTTGAAGGTAAAGAATTAGAATTTAAAGTTATCAAGCTAGATCAGAAGCGTAACAACGTTGTTGTTTCTCGTCGTTCAGTGCTTGAAGCTGAAAATAGTGCAGAACGTGAAGCATTGCTTGAGTCAATGGCTGAAGGTATGGAAGCCAAGGGTATCGTTAAGAACCTTACTGACTACGGTGCTTTCGTTGACTTAGGTGGTGTTGACGGTCTTCTACACATTACAGATATGGCTTGGAAGCGTATTAAGCATCCAAGTGAAATCGTAAATGTTGGTGACGAGATCAATGTTAAAGTATTGAAGTTTGATCGTGAGCGTAACCGTGTTTCACTAGGCCTTAAGCAGCTAGGTGAAGATCCATGGGTACAGATCAAAGAGCGTTACCCAGAGAATACTCGTGTAACTGCGCGCGTAACTAACCTAACTGACTACGGTTGTTTCGCAGAAATTGAAGAAGGCGTTGAAGGTCTTGTTCACGTTTCTGAAATGGATTGGACTAACAAGAACATTCACCCATCTAAGGTTGTTCAGTTAGGTGATGAAGTTGAAGTAATGGTTCTTGATATCGATGAAGAGCGTCGTCGTATTTCTCTAGGTATTAAGCAGTGTCACGCTAATCCTTGGGAAGAGTTCTCAAGCAAGTTCAACAAAGAAGATAAAGTTAGCGGTAAGATCAAATCTATCACTGACTTCGGCATCTTCATTGGTTTGGATGGCGGCATTGACGGTCTAGTTCACTTGTCTGATATTTCTTGGCACGAAACTGGCGAAGAAGCTGTTCGTAAGTACAAGAAAGGCGACGAGATTGAAACTGTGATTCTTTCTGTTGATCCAGAGCGTGAGCGTATCTCTTTAGGTATCAAGCAGCTTGAGCGCGACCCATTTGCTGAATACGTGCAGGTTAACGATAAAGGTACTATCGTTACAGGTACTGTTAAGTCAGTAGATGCGAAAGCAGCTATTGTAGAACTTGGCGAAGATGTTGAAGCGACTTTGAAAGCTTCTGAAATGAGTCAGGATCGTGTTGAAGATCTAACTACTCAGCTTAAAGAAGGCGATGAAGTAGAAGCTAAGATCATCAATATTGATCGTAAGAATCGCGTAATTAATTTGTCTGTTAAGTCTAAAGATATCGATGACGAAAAGCAGGCGATGAAAGAAGTTCGTGAGAAGCAAGTTGAGTCTGCTGGACCAACTACAATCGGTGATTTGATTAAAGAGCAAATGCAAAACAAGTAATGCGCTTTCATCAATACAACTAACTGGTTGTAATATAATCAAAAAAAACGGGCTATAGGCCCGTTTTTTTTGTTTTTTTGGTTTCTTTGTCTACACTGAAAAAAAGCAACGTTATTGTTGAGTCTTTTAGGGATCGAACAGTTAATGACAAAGTCCGAATTAGTTGAAATTATTGCTGCGAAGCAAACGCAGTTGTCAGTCAAAGATGTTGAGCTGGCGATAAAAACACTTATTGATCTTATGTCTGATACCTTGTCGTCAGGGCAGCGTATTGAGATTCGTGGGTTTGGTAGTTTTTCTCTACACTATCGAGCACCAAGGATGGGTAGAAATCCGAAAACAGGTGAGTCTGTTAGTCTTCAGGCAAAGCATGTGCCTCACTTTAAGCCAGGTAAAGAGCTTAGAGATCGTGTAAATGAGAGTCTAAAAGAAGGCTATTAATCAAATTCGCCTCTAATATAGTCAGCGTGTTAACATGGTAAAGATCTAGGCACGTTTCAATATTTGAGTCAGGTTTTATTAATGGCACGTATTTTATTCGCTCTTTCATTTCTTCTTTTTGTAGTTATTCTACTCGCTTGTGTTGTTTTTGTTTTACGAAATGATGCGCTTGTAGCTGTGGATCTATTATTTGTCGAGTTCACCTCTCTTAGTGTGGGGTTTTGGGTGTTAGGCAGCTTGGTTGTTGGCCTCATTCTTGGTTTCTTATTTTCTGTACCGACTCAGATTTCCCTTTTTGGTTCGAAAAAAATTAAAGATAAGCGTCTCCAGACAACAGAAACTAAACTGTCGAGACTTAAAAGAGCGACCTCAAAAGGCTAGTAAATGGAAACTGCGCAGCTCTGGGTTTTTCTGTTTTTAGCGCTTTCTTTAGGCTGGTTGCTCGGATATAGCGCTAAGCAGAAAAGGTCTCCTACTAGCGAACCTAGCCAAACAAAGGTCGGTGAAAAGCACCGACTCCAGCTGCTTTTTGATAGTTATTCCGATGATGCTATAGATCGATTGATTAACTCCCTGGAAGTATCCGAAGAAACTCTTCAAACACACATCTCTATCGGTACGCACTTTAGAAAACAAGGTGAGGTAGAGAAAGCTATACTAATTCACCAGAATCTAATGGCTCACCCAGAAATCTCAAATGAAGCCAGTGATGCTGTGATATTTGAGCTAGCAAAAGACTATAAAGCTGCAGGCCTTTTCGATAGAGCAGAGTCTTTATTGTTACAATTAACACAATCTAAAAGATACTCCTATCGTAGTCAGGTTTTATTACTTGATATCTGTGAGCGTGAAAAAGACTGGTCAGGCGCATTGGTCATTGCTAAAGAGATTGATTTAAGGCGTCATCCCGAAATAAAGATTCGACTGTCTCAGTACTATTGTGAGCTTGCTGAGGAAAAGCTAAAAAGTAACCAGCAAAGGGAAGCAATCAATTTATTTAAGCAGGCTTTGGGAGTTAATAAATTGTGTGTCAGGGCTTTGCTTGGACAGGCTGCGCTTGCTCAACAGGATGAGAGGTATGGAGAAGCTATTCGTTTCTTAAAGCAAGTTGCAGAAATAGCTCCTGAAGACATCATTTTAGCTTTGCCTCTTTTGTTAGAGTGCACCGTCAAGACAGAATCTTTTGATCAGCATCAGGCGTATCTTAAAAACCTTTACGAAGATACAGGGCAGATGCCAGTGATGTTGGCAGTCGTTGCTTCAATGGAAGCTCAGGGGCGTAAGGATGAAGCATTTGAATTCCTGCTTGACCAGCTTTCCAGTTTGCCAAGTCTTCGAGCATTAAACTATTTATTTAGTATGGAGGGCATGTCTGATGACATTCACCCGAAGTTGGCTCGCCAATTGATTAGAATTATATCCCGTGAGAGTGATAAGAAAGAGAAATACCGCTGTTCTCAGTGTGGATTTAACGGTGGGCAGCTGCACTGGAATTGTCCTAGTTGTAAGAGCTGGCAGACGATTAAACCGGTATTAGAGTATGAAAAAAAGGTCGTGAATTAAACGATTTCGGAATTGTAAGGATTTATATGCAAGGTACAGACATGTCTTCGGTAGAACAAAAATCACCACTAATAGTTGCGCTTGATTACCCTGACTCGGCAAGTGCAATAAAAATGGCTGAGTCTCTAGACCCCTCATACTGCCGGGTAAAGGTCGGGAAGGAACTATATACACGTTGTGGACCTCAGATATTGGAGTCCCTGCATGGTCTTGGTTTTGAGGTGTTTCTCGATCTAAAATTTCACGATATTCCAAATACGACAGCTAATGCAGTTGCTGTGGCTGCAGACCTTGGTGTCTGGATGGTAAATGTTCATGCATCTGGTGGACGGCAGATGATGGAAGCCTGCGTTTCCAAGTTAACTAGCTATCAGAAAAAGCCCTTGTTGATTGCTGTTACGGTGTTGACTAGCATGCAAGACGCAGACCTTCATGAGCTTGGTTTGGAGGTGTCAGCGCAACAGCAGGTAAATCGATTGGCCGAGCTCAGTAGAGATGTAGGAATGGATGGCGTAGTGTGTTCTTCACACGAGGTAGCTGAGTTAAAGGCTAACTTAGGGGCTGACTTTAAGTTGGTGACCCCGGGAATAAGGCCTGCATTTGCTTCAGTGGGGGATCAGAAGCGGATTATGACACCGTATGAAGCTGTTCAGGCTGGCTCAGACTATTTGGTGATAGGTAGGCCAATTACTCAAGCTGATGACCCAATGGATGCCTTATCAAAGATAACCAAGGAGCTGGCGCTTGGGTAAGGTTTCAAAAAGCTTGATAGCTTTGTTCTGTTTTGTTCCTGTTATGCTTAGTTTTGCCGGGCCGGAATCGAAACATGAAGCGTCAAGCACTTTGGGTTTTCCCGTAATAAGCTATCTAGCGCATATGCAGCAGACCTATACATTCGTATTGATAGGAGAAGCGGAACGGTCATTCCTATTTTTTGATGTCTATGATGTCGCTTATTACCGAAGTGTTTCCCAGTCTAACAAGAGTAATTATGCAGAGCTTCTAACTCTGAATTATGAAAGAGATTTGCCTAAAGAGAAGGTTCACAATGCTTTGTCAGAAGGGCTTGAGAAAAATCTTTCAAATCACGACTTTCAGGCGCTTTCTCAAGAAATAACTAAGCTGGTGTCCAGTATCAATACAGATGTAAAAGAGGGAGACTCTCTCAAAATATTCTTTAAGCCAGAGGGGAAGGTGAGTTTTTATTACAATAACGTGCGTGTTTCCTCATTTTCGAATACAGCCCTCTCTCGTGCTTTACGTGCGATCTGGTTAGGGGGGCAATCTGTTGTAGATCAGGCGATGTTAACTAAAGGCCTGAATTAAGATTTTGATCTTTTAAGGCATACTTTCACAAATCTTACCCAATTAACTTGTTATCTGCTCTGATTTCTATCACCCTTAACTGCTCGCTCAGTGACATTAGGTGGAAGGAGGCTTGTGTGAATAAAATCGCAGGGAAACTTGAGGTCTCACGATTTGAAATTCCGTATAGGCTATATGGCTCTTCAGATAAGTTAATGGTATGCATTGGCGGTGCAAAACAAACCATGTCTGCATGGCGCAGTTTTGTCTCTCGTTTTCAAACTGAATACAGCATCCTGGTATTTGACTTGCCTGGGCAAGGGCGTGCAAAAATTAACTACGGTTGCATGGGGGTATCGCTTGAAGAGCAAGTGGATGCCTTGCATGAGTTATTAGTCAGAATTGATGCGCAAAAGTACTCTAGTCGATATTTAGTTGGCGGCTCTTGGGGCTCAATTGTTGCGGCTTCTTATTTGGATCGTTATCCGGATTTGTTTAATCGGGCTGTTCTTGGCAGTTTTGGCACGCGTGCAAATTCAGTCCTTCAGGTAATTATAGATCAAGTTCAGTCTTATATTGAGCAGGGGCGTGGCGCTGAAATTGCGCCATTGATGATAGAGAAGTTTGGCCAACTTATTCCTGAGCATTTAAAGCGCCAAATTATTAGCCAGTTTAATGATATGAGTGAGGAGCAGTATGCATCATTTTATGAGCATAGTCGGTCGGTTACTCAGATGGGGGATCTTAAGCAGCATATTGAGTTGAGCTCGATTGCGATTCCCGTGCTAGTTGTTATGGGGCAGTTCGATACCATTATGGACCTCTTTGACACGCGTAAAGCTACTAAAATGCTGGCGAATGGAGAGTTTCAGCTAGTCAAAGGGGTGGGGCACTTTTTGCATTGGGAGAAGCCTGAACTACTTGAGACTTACGCTGAGTTTTTTGAGCGCACTGCTGAGGAGTCACAGCATTGCAGCGCCAACTAAAGCCAATTTAGTTTAGGTTGATACTTCATATGCAATCAGGTGCTCTGCGTCGATTGCGATATTAATGGTTTCTCCGATATTAAAATCCTGGTGGCTAGGGAAGATGACATCGAGAGCCGTATCAGAGGCAAGCTTTAATTGGTATTGGGTTGAGGTGCCTGCAAAAATTTTCGAGCTGACGACGGCATTCAGGTTTGCTCCTGGTTTATAAATTACATCGTCGGGACGAATTAGTATTTCAATCCTGGTTTTTTCTGGCCAGTTATAAGCACGATTGCCTTGAATCACACCGACCTCACTTGAGAAGGTATCGGGTGTTAAGGTTTCACCTTTGATAAAGGTGCCGTGTCCAATAAACCTAGCGACAAAAGGATTTACGGGTTCGTGATATAGCTCGTAGGGTTTTCCCCATTGTTGAACTTTTCCTTGATCAATAACGCCAATATAGTCACACATAGCGAATGCTTCTTTCTGATCATGAGTCACTAATATTGCACTGATTCCTAAAGTCTTAAGAATGTTCCTGATATCAATGCTTAGACGGTTGCGTAGCTCAGCATCAAGATTTGAAAAAGGTTCATCTAGTAGGATAAGTTCGGGTTCAGGCGCTAAAGCTCGTGCTAGCGCTACTCGTTGTTGTTGCCCGCCAGACAGTTCATGTGGAAAGCTGTTTTGATAGCCATCTAGGTCGACTAAGTGAATTAACTTTTCAATATGAGCTGACTTTTCGGTTTTGTCCTTAATGCCTGTGAGGCCGAAAGCGATATTTTGGCTGACGCTAAGGTGGGGGAAGAGGGCATAGTCTTGAAATACCATGCCAATCCGTCTTTTCTCGGGGGCTTGTACCTTGTTGGTACTGGATATAGTTAAGCCGTTCAAATTGATTGTGCCGGCTTCAAGATTCTCAAAGCCGGCGATAGCGCGGAGAATGGTGCTTTTGCCACACCCACTTGGCCCAAGTAAACAAGCTATATCACCTCTGACCAGCTTAAAAGAAAGGTCTTTAATGACGATTAGGTTTTCATAGTTGCACTGTACATCGTTAACTTCGAGTATATTGCTCATCTTTGTTGGTGAAGACACGTGCTACTAAATCCTTTCTTATGTTTACTTAAGCATTACACAATAAAAACTCAAGAAGTGCCTTTTGAGAATGTAATCTATTTTCTGCTTCATCCCAAACGACTGAGCTGGGGTGATCCAGCATGTCGTGACTAATTTCTTCTCCACGATGTGCAGGCAGGCAATGCATGAATAGGGCATCAGAGTTCGCTACGCTCATTAGTTCCGGGCTAACTTGATAGTCTTTAAACTTGTTGATGCGCTCTTTTTGCTCTTCTTCTTGCCCCATTGATGCCCAGACATCAGTTACAACTAAGTCGGCATTTTTGACGGCGGCAATTGGGTTTCGTACAATATGAGCATGTTTTTGATTCTTTTTGAGCAACTCGTTATTTGGGTCGTAGCCGACGGGTGATGAGATGACCAACTCGAAGTTAAGTAGTGCTGCAGCGTTAATGAAAGAATGGCACATATTATTACCATCACCGACCCATACGACTTTTTTGCCTTCGATTGAGCCTCTATGTTCGTGATAGGTTTGCATATCGGCAAGTAATTGGCAGGGGTGGAAGTCATCTGTAAGGGCGTTAATGACTGGCACCGAGGAGTGTCGTGCAAATAATGCCAGTTTCTCATGTTCGAAGGTTCGAATAGTAATTGCATCAACCATACGTGATAGTACCCTAGCACTATCTTCAACCGGTTCTCCACGACCCAATTGCGTATCCCGAGGAGACAAAAATAGAGATGAACCACCAAATTGAGCCATGCCAGACTCGAAAGAAACACGAGTTCGGGTAGAAGACTTCTCGAAGATTAGTGCTAAAACGCGATTTTTGAGAGGCTCATAGATATTACCTTGCTTATGCTCGGTTTTAAGTGTGATAGCTCGCTCAATAACTTGCTTAAGCTCTTGGCTGGAAAGGTCATTTAAGGTTAAGAAGTGTCTTAGTGCCATTTGTCTCTCAATAAATAAACGATTTGATCGTGGAGGTAGAGTGTTTCCTGCCCAGTTAAGAGCGGGGCCTGCTGCGATCGTCGGCAGAATATAGGCGAATGATTTGTACGACGGCGTCAATTAAGAATTCACACTCGTCGTCACTCATATTCAGTGCCGGTAGAAGTCGAATCACTTTTTCGGAAGTGACGTTCAATAGTAAGCCTTTTGCCTTGGCTAGTGGAACGAGCTCTAGGCAAGGTTCGGTCAGTTCAATGCCGATCATTAAGCCCCTGCCGCGAATATCAGCAACGTAGTTAGCTGCCAAAAGTTCATTCTCAAGTTCTTTAAGAATGCGTTCTCCGAGAACAGATGCTCTATCACAAAGCTTATGGCTTGTAATTTCATTGATTGTCGCTAGTGCAGCTGCACAGCCAAGAGGGTTTCCGCCGAAGGTCGAACCGTGAGTGCCGGGAGTAAGAACATCGGCTGCGCTGCCTTTTGCCATGCATGCACCAATAGGGTAGCCATTGGCGATGCCTTTTGCAGTTGTCACAACGTCAGGTGTTACATCATACCCTTGATAAGCAAAATAATTACCCGTTCTGCCGTTACCTGTTTGAACTTCGTCTAACATCAATAGCCAGTCATTCTCATCGCAGATCTGACGCAAAGATTTTAGGTAACCGTCCTCAGCGATTGAGAGACCTCCTTCACCTTGAATGGGCTCGACTAGAATTGCGACAACATTAGGGTTCGATTTGGCAATCGCTTCAACAGCTTTAACGTCATTGAATGGTGCTCTAACAAAGCCGCCTAGTAAAGGCTCGAAGCCCGCTTGTGCTTTTCGGTTTCCTGTCGCGGTCAAGGTCGCCATAGTCCTGCCGTGGAAAGATTGATCCATGACGATAATCGTGGGAGTCTGTATACCCTTGTCATGCCCATACTTTCTGGCTAGCTTAATAGCGGCTTCATTCGCTTCAGCACCGGAGTTGGAAAAGAAAACTTTTTCCATACCTGATATTTGGCATAAGGTCTGTGCAAGTTTGACTTGTAAAGGCGTGTGATAAAGATTTGAACAGTGGAGTAGGCGGCCGGCCTGATCTTTGATTGCTTTGGTAACTGCGGGGTGTGAATGGCCAAGGCCGCAAACAGCTATACCAAAAAAGGTATCAAAGTATTTGTTTCCGTCAGTGTCGTATAGCCAGGCGCCGTCACCATTTTCAAAAGCAACAGGTAGTCTGCCATAAGTGCTCATCAGCGGTTGATCGTTGTTCATTTCAGTCTCTTATTAACGCAAAAAGGCAGCTAAATGCTGCCTGTATAAAGATAATATGTTAGCTTGATCTTTCATGGTAATCAATTGTTTTTGGGCTTCAATTTTTAGCCTGCGATCAAGATGTATCTGGTGATACTTGATCCTTGGAAAATGTAGTTGATGTATTCTGGTTACCATATTCAAATCTTGTGACGAATTGAGAGTTTTTATTGTGCTTAATGCGGTTGAATTAGCGGTGTTTTCGGGTCAAATAAAGTCGATATGTGAAGAAATGGGCCTGGTTTTGCAAAGAAGTGCTTTTTCTCCAAATATAAAAGACCGTCTTGACTATTCCTGCGCTTTTTTTGATTGTGATGGAAAAATCGTGGCCCAAGCTGCGCATATTCCTGTTCATCTCGGTAGCATGGCTTATGCAATGACCCGAATAGTTTCTGAGTTTGATTGGAAGCAAGGCGATGTTCTGGTTTTAAATGATCCTTTTAAGGGTGGGACTCATCTTCCTGATGTAACATTGATTGCACCATTCTTTGTTGGTGAAGAGCTAAGTGGCTTTGTTGCGAATCGTGCGCATCATGCCAATATCGGTTGTGATTCTCCTGGCTCAATGCCGCTTTCAACAAGCTTGGAAGATGAAGGCGTAATTATTTCTCCCCAAAAACTATATTCTCAAGGAAAACTGAATAAGGTTTGTCTCGAATTATTATCAAGCATAGAAAAGAACACTAATGCCGACGATTTGCCAGGAGATTTTATTGCACAGCTCAGTGCGAACGTTGTAGGTCTGGAGCGCCTGGAACAGTGGTTTATTGAGTCGCGGATGACACGTCAGAGTTTTGTTCAAGGCATTGAGCAATTGAATGACTATGGTAAAACGCTTGCAGCGAATTACCTAGAGCGTTTGCCGAAAGGGAGGGCTAGTTTTTCAGATTACCTTGATGGCGACGGGGTAGGTACTGAAAATATTCTAATTAAAGTTGAAGTGTCTATCGATAGTGAGGGAATTACGCTGGATTTTACCGGAACATCAGCACAGGTTAAGGGGAATCTAAATTGCCCTCTTAGTGTATGTGCTGCGTCTGTGTACTATGTGTTTGCAGCACTAATGCCAGCGTATGTACCTCATTGTGATGGGGTGTTCAAACTGATTAATATCTCTGCGCCCAGTGGCTCGCTACTAAATGCTCTACCTGGAGCTGCCGTTTCAGCAGGGAATGTTGAAACAAGTATGCGTGTTGTAGATGTTGTGCTTGGAGCATTGCATCAAATAGGACTTAAAGTGCCTGCCGCCTCACAGGGAACGATGAATAATGTTGCGATGGGAGGGACAGCTCCGACGCCATGGAACTATTACGAGACAATCGCTGGTGGAGCAGGGGCAGGTGAGTTATTTGAAGGTATTACTGCGCGCCAGTGTCATATGACGAATACGCTTAACACGCCCATAGAGAGCCTGGAGCTTCATTATCCGATGCAGGTTATGCAATACGGTATTAGGGCGGGCTCTGGTGGCATAGGGGAGCATTCAGGTGGAGATGGCGTCATCCGCTCTTACCTGTTTAAGCAGGCGGCTCAGGTCACTTTGTTAACTGAGCGTCGCTCGAAAGCTCCGTGGGGACTCGAAGGTGGTGCTGAAGGGTGCCCAGGTAAAAATGTACTTAATGCTAGGGTGCTGGATGGTAAGGCAGAGTTTAAGGTAGGGGCGGGTGATGTTTTAACGATCAACACACCTGGTGGCGGAGCCTGGGGGGAGAAACTCTGAAAAAATACCTGACTAATATGGTTGGTCTTATCAAAAGATAGTAAACTAGGTGGCGAAAGATTTAACTCTACAGGTAAATACCGATGTCAATAATGGATACGATTAAAGAGCAACTTGAAAGCAATGATATTCTGCTATACATGAAAGGCTCGCCTCAGCAACCACAATGCGGCTTTTCTGCCAAAACATCACAGGCGCTGATGGCTTGTGAGGAGCGATTTGCTTATATTAATATTTTAGAACACCCTGAGTTGAGAGAGAACCTTAAGGTTTACTCAAGTTGGCCGACATTCCCGCAGCTATACATAAAAGGTGAACTTGTAGGCGGTTGTGATATTGTCACCGAACTGTACGAGTCTGGTGAGCTGAAAAAGATGGTAAGCGCTGCTGCTTCCGCTGAATAAGTTGTACTTTAGCCGACTTTAATCTCGTCTCAAGGTCGGCTCTCTTCTTCTTTTTTTGTGTTCTAGTTATTTACTGATGTTTTTGTTTTGGTAGATGATGAAAGGAATGTCATATTTGTACCCTTTTTGAATATCTTCATGAGGTGGCGTTGGGAAAGGGCTCGCTCTATAAGCCGCTTGTAACGCTAATTCATCTATTTTCATAATTCCACTAGGCTCTTTTATCAAAGCGTTTTTTATTGCTCCATTGGGGAATAAGCGAAGCGTTATTGTATAGGCAACTTCTTTACGTTTGTGAGTGTTCATTACCGCATGAAAAGGGTCGTATAGAGAGTCCTTCCTGAGTGCGCTCAAAAGTAAAATCTCGTAGTCGCTGAGTTGCTCAAGTTCCTTGCTCGAGACTTGTTTTGTCTGGCTGGGTTTAAGGCTTTGCTTATCGCGGCTGAAAATATTTTGTAATCCGTGAATTGCCGTGCTTGGATTAGATCCACGAAAAGCAGGGCTGTCTAGCCGAGTGTGTTTGTCCGACAGCTTCTTCACGGCATTTTGATTAGGACTTAGGCTGCCTTTTGATGAGGAGTCACGTTTAGTTTGGGTGTCGCTTTTAAATTGCGATTGGTTAAGTGTCGCTAAATATTCTTGTGCTGCGCGTGAGTTTTCTTCGGCGCTAAGTGATGAGCTTGAAAATTGCGAGCTTCTGTCTGCAGATACTAGCTTGAAGGGGATAGTCTTTTCCTTGGTTTCAAGGAATGATATGTCGAGCCAGTAGATCAATAGGGCCAAGATTGTGTGAATCAAAATGGCAGCGAAAGCCGCTAAGCTGAGCCGAAGACTTTGGTTGCTCTCGGTATTCACAAATTAGAGTGTACTTGCTTTCTGGCTTAGGCTACTGGTTAGTGCGTTCATGGCTCTATCAATTAGCAGTCCTTGCTCTAGAACAATTGTGTGCTTCCTTTTTAGATCATTCGCCAGGTCGGTTTTGGTTTTTTCACAAGACTTTAGCCCCATGCGATTGACGAAAATATAGCTATCTGCATCATTGATGACCGCTGACAGCTTGCATCGCTGTTTGCTATCGTTGTTTGTAAACTCAAACCAAGTGCCAACTTCAATTTGCTCAATTTGCTCAATATATTTATTTAAACTGGAGTCTATCGATGCTTGTTGGCGCTCAATTGCAGTTTCAGCCTTTGGCTCGTTCTCCTCATTTACAGGAGGAACAATATTATGACTCAAGTTAAATGAGTTTTGCTTAAATGTGTTTGTGAGTGTTGAGCGAATCTCGACAAGTGCCTGGTCAAGATCGGCTGTATTATAGGAAACTTCTTCAAGACCTGACTTAAGCTCTTTTAATACTTTAGGGGCAATGGCGATCCAGTACTGGCGATCTTTAGGTTTTTCAAACGGCTGCAAACACCAGATTAGGTTCTCGGCTGTTTTACAGCTGTGTTCCCACTGATGCTCTTCTTCGTCTTTCAGGTATGCTAGAAACATAACGCGACTCCAGCCACCGCGAATTGTTTCAAGGACTAAGTCAGGAATAGAAATTTGAGAGCTATCTAGCAATGAATCTAGCTTATCTTCGACACATTTTTGAGCTTGGCGAGACTTAATTTGGCCAATTTCAGATTCCTTTGTTCTTTGCTCGACAATCTTAGATTTCTTTTCTTCTTTTTTAACAAAAGCACTAAATTCTTCATATAGCTTTTCAAAAAGCTGGATATCGCCGGTAAAGTTATCAAGAATGTTCTGAACTGTATCAAAAATTGCCTGGTAATGCGCATCGCCTTTGTTTTGTGTTTCGTTCCAGCCTATACCTGCTTTAGCTAGCGAGTTGAGGAGCTTGCGGGCAGGGTGTTTGCTAGAGCTGAAGAAACTATTGTCTTTAATGACTACTTTGAGTATGGGTATTTGTAAGCGGCTAATGAGGACTTGTATCGGCGCAGCCAGATTATAATCCTCTAGAATAAATTCAAATAGCATTGAGACAAGGTTGATCAAGTCTTCATCTATTTGCTTAAATTTTGGTTGGGTTGTTGGCTGATCGCTGCCTTGGCTTAGTTGGGCTTTTAGCTGCTGATGAATATTAATAACCTTAGGGTCAGCGCTATTGTTAGTTGATGGCGCTATATCCTGGATGGCAGAGAGTAGCGATATTAAGTCTTGAGTGCTCACATATTGAGTGGGCAGGCCAGGATTGTAATCAGCACTGAGCGCTTGGGGGCCTAGATTATTACGAATATTTGCTAGTAAGTTTTGCAGCTGAGGTAGTACATTTGTAGTGTTTTGCTGCTTGGCAGTCGTGTCTTCGGAAGCATGCGTTGATTTATCATGTGGCGAAGAGGCAGTCTTGCTACCTTGCTTGGTGCGAGGTGCTTTTAGCGATGGCATAATGCCAAGGCGTATTAATGTTTTGTTGGCTTCGTCTAGCACAGGACCAAGGTTTGATAGAACATATCGATCAAATTGCTTAAAAACAATTAACCGCTCTTTTAACTCTATTTCAAGCACTTCACAGGCGCTTGTAAAGCTTTCTATTACGTCTTTTAAGCCTAGAGGAAGGTTTGCATCTTCATTGTTCTCGCAGCCGTATAGGTTGCAAATTCGAGTATGAAACTGAAGTAAAGGGCCTTGAAAATTTGCCTGGGCTTTAGTCGCCATAGATGATATCGCGACTTCCTCTTCGAGGTCGTCATTCTGAACTAGGCTTAGACTTTCAAAACCTTTCGGTTCGACTGGTGCGTTTAGTTTCGAAGAGGGAGTAAGAACTTGCTCAAGGGAAAACTGCGCTTCGATACTGGACTTAAAGTCATTCTCAATATTCTTGCGCTTAATGCGAATATCGCGCATTGCTTCAAAGAAGCGGTTTTGTTCATTGTTGTTTCTAGCATTGTTAGCAAGCTCGAAAAAAGAGTCATCTATGCCGTCAAACATGCCTTGCAGAAGGGCATGCATGTCTCTTACAACAATATTGCAAATTTTGAGAGCTTCAGCTGATCTTGCGTTATCGAGCCTGGAAGGTCGACTATTGCGATCTCCGATAAAGCTAACGCTAGATGACTTATTCATCGTCCTTTCCCGTATGCTGAATGACTTTCAATGCTTAACAAAAATAAAGGCACTGAACAAAAGCAGGTACATCTTACCCGCAATATAAAAATTATTACTACTTCTATATCAATCCTGAGATTATAAAGCAAATATATATAAAAAAAATAACAAATTATTACATAAGACAAAAAAAATGAGTGGTGCGTTTGTTTTTTCAGTTTCTATGGTGAAATTTGGGCGGTTCTAATGACGTTATCCTTGATTTGTCTGATTTCTGTCCGGTGATGCTGAAGGTAAAGGCAAACGGGGGTGTCAGGTATGGTTTCGAGAGTTTCCGTTATCAAGCCGTTAAGTGTCTTCGGACCGTTGACAGGTAGGTTCCAGCCAAGTGTTTTGTTAATATTTCGAATCGTGGCTGTGCCATCGATGAGAAATGAACCATCTTCTTGAGGTGTGATGTCTTGGCTGCTGCTTGAAGAGTAATCAGTAGTGAACTCCCCAACAATTTCCTCCAGAATATCTTCCATTGTGGCAATGCCGAGAGCGTCGCCATACTCATCAACTACAATGGCAATTCGACGTTTCTCCCGCTGGAAGTGTATTAGCTGGGTGTTGAGTGTAGTACTCTCAGGAGTGAAGTAAGGTTCTCTGCAAGCTTGAAGTAGCATGGCTTTGTTCGGTTCGTCATTTGAAAGTACGCGAGTCATGCTGCGAAGGTGTAGGATGCCAATGATGTTGTTTATATCGCCCTTGTATACGGGGAGGCGTGTGTGTTGGGTGGTTTTTAGTTGCTGAAAAATATCATCCAGGTCATCGTCTATATCGATGCCAACAATCTCGTTTCTGGGAATCATGATGTCGTTAACGGTGACTTTCTCTAGGTCTAGAATCCCCAGTAGCATTTCCTGGTGTTTGCGTGGGATCAAGGTGCTAGATTCATTAACAAGTGTTCTCAGTTCTTCTCGGCTTAGGTGGTTTTCTTCTTCTCCGTTTGTACTAAAGCCGAGTTTTGTTAATAGGAAGTTAGTAACAAGGTTAACTGACCAGACAGCTGGGTAGAGTAGCTTTAGTAGAGGTTTTAGTATGTGTGCGGCGGGAAAGGCAACCTTTTCCGGGTGGTAGGCTGCAATGGTTTTAGGTGTTATCTCAGCAAAAATTAGTATAACTAGCGTCAAGATTGCGGTTGCAATTGCGATGCCTGCGTCACCCCATAGTCGAATGGCAATGACCGTTGCTATTGACGAGGCTAGTATGTTTACAAAGTTGTTTCCAATTAGGATGACGCTAATTAATTGATCGGTTCGATCTAGTAGATTGCTGGCTTTCTCCGCGCCTTTATGGCCATTTTTCTTTAGGTGTTTAAGTCTGTAGCGATTGAGCGACAGCATGCCAGTTTCTGAGCTAGAGAAAAAACCAGATAAAATGATTAGAAAAAGCAGAAATAGTAATAGAGAAGGTATAGAGGCGTCGTTCAATGTTGTTTACCGTTTATATGAAGGTTGTCGGGTTATTTGCTTATTGTTTCAAGAACTAGCTTGCTACCGAAAAAACCTAGCATTAGAAGGCTAAAGCCCCAAAGTGTCCATTTGCTGGCTGTGATTCCTCTCCAGCCATAAATTTTTCTGCCTGCGAGTAGTGCAGAGAATGTGAGCAGAGCAAGAATTGATAAAACGGTTTTGTGTGCCAAGTGTTGAGCGAATAGGTCATCGACAAAAATGAAACCGGCGAGAATGGCAAGAGCAAGCAGGATAGTGCCGCTCCATAGCATTTCAAACAGTAAGTTCTCCATGGTCAGGAGTGGCGGCAAATTGCGCATTAGTATAGTGTGGTTTCGCTTCTTTAGGTTGTTGTTCTGCATATGAACAAGTAATGCTTGTACGGCGGCAATCGAAAAGACGCTGTAGGCAATGAGTGATAATATAACGTGTATAAAGATGCCGCTGCTTTGTGGTGAGAATGATTGGCTGCTGTCGTTAAAGGCGAGTAGGGTGATTACGCTAAGTGCAGCGCAAGGGTAAACGGCAAGAAAAATTGCTTGGAGTGGTTTTCTGCTGGATGCCAATAAAAGCCCGATAACAATAACGCAGGCGATAAGTGATGCTGAGTTTGAGAAGCTAAAGGCGGCGTAGTTGTCACGGAAGGTTTGCTCTAAAGTAACTATTAGCTGCAAGCTTGCCGCACTGGCTCCGATTAAAAGGGAGATGAAGTGCTTGGCATTAATTTTTCTGAGATACACGAGGGTTTGATAGATTGTCCCTGTGAAATACAGTCCGACCGACAAAAAACTGAGTACAAAGATATTCATTATTTAGCTTGATGTTCAACTTATGGCTGTTAAATGGTTATAATGCGCCGTTTGCAATTACATAGCAATAATATAGAGATTAAACATGTTTGAAAATCTGAGCGATCGCTTATCAGAGAGTCTTAAAAAAGTTACCGGCAAAGCCCGCTTAACTGAAGATAATATTAAAGGAACTTTGAGAGAAGTTCGAATGGCATTGCTTGAGGCTGATGTGGCTTTGCCAGTCGTTAAACAATTTATTGGGCAGGTTAGAAAGCGCGCGATTGGTTATGAAGTCATGCGTAGCTTATCGCCCGGTCAGGCATTTATTAAGATAGTGAATGCTGAGCTGGTTGAAATGATGGGGGCTCAGTCAGAAGGCTTGAGTTTAAATGCCCAACCTCCGGCTGTTGTTTTGATGGCGGGTTTACAGGGTGCGGGTAAGACTACCTCTGTTGCCAAGCTGGCTCGTCACTTGTCTGAGCGGGAAAAGAAAAAGGTAATGGTTGTGAGTGCGGATGTTTATCGTCCTGCGGCGATCAAGCAGCTTGAAACATTGGCTGGAGAGGTGGGAGCGAACTTCTTCCCGAGCACCACTGATCAGAAACCAATCGATATTGCTAATGCAGCGATATCTGAAGCCAAGAAAACCTTTTGCGATGTCTTGATTGTCGATACAGCGGGTCGATTGGCTATAGATGATGAAATGATGCTTGAGATTAAAGAGTTGCATCAGGCGATTACTCCGGTAGAAACCTTATTCGTTGTTGACTCTATGACGGGGCAGGATGCAGCAAATACTGCGAAGGCCTTTGATGAGGCTCTGCCATTGACGGGTGTTATTCTGACAAAAGCTGATGGCGACTCCCGTGGTGGTGCGGCATTGTCTGTGCGCCATATTACCGGCAAGCCTATCAAGTTTATGGGGATGGGTGAAAAAGTCGATGCATTAGAGCCGTTTTATCCGGATCGTTTGGCTTCTCGAATTTTGGGGATGGGTGATGTTCTGACTCTGATTGAAGAGGCTGAGCGTAATCTTGATAAGAAGAAAGCTGAAAAACTTACTAAAAAGATCAAAAAGGGTAAATCCTTTGATTTAGAAGATTTTCGCGACCAGTTGCAACAAATGAAAAACATGGGTGGTGTTGGTAATTTGCTGGATAAGTTGCCGGGTATGGGGCAGATGGCAGAGGCTGCACAACAGCAAGTTAATGATAAGTCTTTAGGGCAGATGGAAGCGATTATATCCTCGATGACGCCCAAAGAACGTCGCTTCCCTGATACTGTTAACAATTCTAGAAAACGTCGTATAGCGGCAGGTTCAGGTACGCAGATTCAAGATATTAATCGTCTGTTAAAGCAGCACAAGCAAATGCAAAAGATGATGAAGAAATTTTCTTCTAAAGGCGGTATGGCGTCGATGATGAGGGGGATGAAAGGAATGATGCCTCCAGGCGGCGGTGGACCGTTTTAAGTGTTAAGAAAAACTGGAAATCGCAGCAGGGCGCTCTGAATTATTGCGATATTGTAAAAAAACAGAAATTAGTGTTTTCAATTCTAGAGTAATGCTCTAGAATATGCGCCCTTTCGAGCGCCGTCATCCTGCTTTGCGGGTGTGGTGTGGGAATTTTTTAACTGGAATCAGGATTTACAACGAATGGTTACTATCCGTTTATCTCGTGGTGGCTCTAAGAAGCGCCCATTTTATCATCTAACAGTTACAGACAGCCGTTCTTCACGTGATGGTCGTTATTTGGAACGTGTTGGTTTTTTCAATCCTTTGGCACGTGGCCAGGAAGAACGTTTAAGAGTTGATTCTGACCGTGTTCAGCACTGGTTAGATAAAGGTGCTCAGACTTCTGACCGAGTTAAGACACTTTTGAAAGAGTCTGCTAAAGCTGCGTAAGGCCGTTTAAGTAGTCTGGAAAGCTAACATTGATACCGGCTGGAAATAATTACTCATGAGCAAAGCTACAGAAAAAGCTGTAATGGGTAAGATTACCTCGGTATACGGTGTTAAGGGTTGGGTGAAGGTGTTTTCCTATACTCAGCCTAAAGAAAATATTTGCCAATATAAAAATTGGACTCTCGAAGGTGGCAGCAAGAACGGATCGGTAACCGTGCTTAGCTGCAAAGCTCATGGCAATGGTCTGGTCGCCCAGTTAAAGGGGTGTCATGATCGCGATGAGGCTAAGCAGTATTGTGGTTCGTTGATTTCTGTACCTCGAGAAGAATTGCCGGAACTGCCTAGCGGTGATTACTACTGGCATCAGCTTCAAGGTCTGAAAGTATTTGCTTCAGGGTCTGATGTAGAAGAGAAGGTTTTACTTGGTCGTGTTGATCATTTGATTGAAACCGGATCTAACGATGTTTTGGTAGTAAAAAAGTGTAAGGATAGCTTGGACGGTAGGGAGCGATTAATTCCTTACTTGCCAGATCAGGTTGTCTTGGCGGTAGATCTGGAAGCAGGATCCATTGAAGTTGATTGGGATCCGGAGTTTTAGTTTGTAAAGCGCTGATTGCGGTACTTGCGGGGCGTTTTTATATAGGCACTACTTAATCAGTTCTGTAAATCAGTTCTGGCATAAGGGATTGGTTCTTTAAGTGGTGCAAAGATAGAAACTTGCTGGTCAATGTGGTGTGACTGGCTTAGAGATGTGAATGTATGCATTTTGGACTGGTTACGCTTTTTCCTGAAATGTTTCGCTCTCTAGAAGATCATGGTGTCGTTGGGCGGGCAGTAAAGAAAGGGCTAATAGCTCTGGATTATTGGAATCCTCGAGAGTTCACCCATGATAAGCACCGTACGGTCGATGATAGACCTTATGGTGGTGGCCCGGGAATGTTGATGAAAGTGCAGCCTTTGCAGGATGCTATTCACGACGCTAAGGCAAAGATGGTGCAGGACCTAAAGCACGATCAGCCCGAGAAGGTGGTATCACTACGTACTGTATACCTGTCACCTCAAGGACAGCGCCTAGACCATAAGAAAGCTGTGGAACTGGCTGAATATGACGGATTGATTTGCGTCTGTGGTCGATATGAGGGAGTTGACGAGCGCTTAATCGAAGCTGAAATTGATGAAGAAATATCAATTGGTGATTTCGTATTGAGTGGTGGTGAGCTTGCTTCAATGGTATTGCTGGATACCATTTCCAGGTTAATACCTGGGGTATTGGGGCATAGTGAGTCGGCAACCGAGGATTCGTTTGCTAGTGGTTTGTTGGATTGTCCTCACTATACTCGTCCAGAAGTTTTTATGGGTAAGCCGATTCCTGATGTTTTGATGTCGGGTAATCATGAAAAAATTCGCCGCTGGCGCCTTAAACAATCCTTGGGGCGAACATGGCAGCGACGTCCAGAGTTGCTGGACAAAATAGAATTAGATAGCGAGCAGCAGACTCTGTTGCAAGAATTTATTAGAGAAGTGAATCGGTAGGCCTGAGGCTTTAGGTTTATCATTTTTAGGAGTGTAAAATGAGCAGCAAGAATAACATTATCAGCGCCTTAGAAGCTGAGCAAATGACGGCAGAGATTCCAGAATTCGGCCCTGGTGATACAGTCGTTGTTCAAGTAAAAGTTAAAGAAGGTAACCGTGAGCGTCTACAGGCCTATGAAGGTGTTGTTATCGCTAAGCGCAACCGTGGTCTTAACTCTTCTTTCACGGTTCGTAAGATTTCTTACGGTGTTGGTGTTGAGAGAACATTCCAGACTTTCAGTAAGCAGGTTGATAGCATCGAAGTTAAGCGTCGTGGTGATGTTCGTCAGGCTAAGTTGTACTACTTGCGTGAGCTAAGTGGTAAGGCTGCTCGAATTAAAGAGAAGTTGAGCTAAGTTTTAATACTGCTTAATTTATCTTTTAAAAAAGGCAAGTGGCTTTAGGGCGCTTGCCTTTTTTGCTTTCTCCTTGGTGGTGAATGGGTGATGACGTATACAGAGCGTTTTCTTGACACTTTGTGGCTAGAGAATGGGCTAAGTGACAATAGCTTGTCTGCTTACCGATCCGATTTAAAGCAATTTGCTTCGTGGCTCCATAAAAAGCGCACTTTAGAGCTACATCAGGCTGGCGAAAGTGATATCTATGATTATCTATCGGACTGCTTGGAAAGAGGGCTTAAGTCTTCGTCCAGTTCACGCTTATTATCCTGTTTAAGGCGCTTCTACCGCTTTCTAGTGCGCGAAAACATAATCGCCATAGACCCAACACTCAATATAGATAACCCCAAGTTGCCGCGTATGCTGCCCAGTTCTCTTACTGAAGCAGAGGTTGAGAAGTTATTGGCGGCTCCGGACGTTTCTGAGGTGCTTGGCTTGCGTGATAGGGCAATGTTAGAGGTTATGTATGGCTCCGGCCTAAGGGTGTCAGAATTGGTATCCCTGAATTTTGAGCAACTAAATGTCCAGCAAGGCTTAATTCGTTTATTTGGAAAGGGTGGTAAGGAGCGTTTGGTTCCTGTGGGGGAGCCGACCTTGGATTGGCTGGACGAATACTTGTCGAAAGCCAGGCCAGAGCTAGCGGGCTCATCTGGGTGTCACGTCATCTTCCCAAGTTCTCGATCACAGCAAATGACAAGGCAAACATTCTGGCATCGAATTAAAAAGTATGCGATTGAGTCCGGTATTAACAAAAAATTATCACCTCATACCTTAAGACATGCTTTCGCAACTCATCTCTTGAATCATGGTGCAGACTTGCGTGTTGTACAGCTATTACTGGGGCATGGAAATTTGTCAACAACTCAGATTTACACTCATATAGCTAAACAGCGCTTATACGATTTACATCAAGATTTTCATCCTAGAGCCTAGTACTACATAACAAAATGTTAACGATAAGTTCTTGTAGATGAACTTAATTCCGTTTAGCTTGTCATACAAATAATGTTCAATTAAAAAACGGCTTGGTTTTTTGCCAAGCCTTACATAGGTTTTAATTATAGAGGTTTGTATGCGTTTAGTTCGGTATATTATCTGTCTAAGTCTGCTGTTTTCGCTCACGGCGAATGCTGATGAGGCTCAGGTTCGAAAAAGCTTATCCGAGGCAATGCCGGGTTTGAAATTGAGCTCGGTCGAGATGAGTGAGATTGTTGGTATGTACCGGGTTACAACCTACTCAGGTGAAGCTTTATTTGTCAGTTCTGATGGTAAGTTCTTTCTAACCGGTGATCTGTATGCAACGAAGACAGGGCGAATTGAAAACCTGACTGAAAAGCGTCGCGAGACCGCCAGAATTGAGCAAATTTCTTCAGTTCAGGGTAAGGATAAAATTGTATTTCCTGCAAAGGGTGAAACCAAGGCTCGTATAGCAGTATTTACTGATATTGATTGTGGTTATTGCCGTAAGCTTCATAGAGAAATTCCAGCTTTGAATGATATGGGGATAGAGGTTAGTTATCTGGCATATCCGCGTGCAGGTGTTGGGAGTGACTCATATGGTAAATACGTATCAGCATGGTGTGCTGAAGATAAGCTCGAAGCGATGACTGATGCTAAGAATGGTAAGTCAATTCCCGAAAAGACTTGCGCCAACCCTGTACAGGACCAGTATATGTTAGGGCAGGCAATGGGAATAAGTGGCACGCCGGCAATTGTTTTAGAAAGTGGTCGTTTAATTCCAGGTTATTTAAATGCCCAAAAACTTGGGAAAGCGCTTGGTGTTCTATAGTTGCTAGCTAATAAAAAAAGGCCCTCATCGGGCCTTTTTTTATCGCTGTCGAATTTAACACCTAAACCCCTTGTCTTTTCTGCGTGAGTCGCATTCTTTTTTGATGTTGTTGCAGCGCTGAGCTCCGGCTGGAGAAAGTTTGTTGTAGTCACAGTCACGATAAGCTTTTCTAAGTTCCGCGTCACTATAGCCGCTAAAGGCGCCACCACATGAAGAAAGTAAGGTGCTGAAGATAATAAAGCAGATGCCGGTTAAGTATTTAGTCATGGATTTGATTCTTGTTTATTTAAGTTTTCAGAAGTATAGCTGTGAAGAAATGATCTGCTAGTAAAAAATATGCGGGTCTCAAAATAAGTTGTGGTGCCATTCTTTTTCTTTGATGAAAAGGTATACTATCCGCCAAAATATTTTAAGGCTACAGGGTAGCAGCTATTTAGTCGTTGCTTTGCTTTAAGTCAGAATGAATTCGTGATCGTGAGGAATATATCTTGAGCTCCGTTAAGATTGGAATATGTGGTCTAGGTACCGTCGCTAGTGGCGTGATTAATGTCTTGAAACGAAATCAACAGGATATTACTGCCCGAGCAGGCTGTCAGGTTGAGGTGATTCAAGTCGCCTCTAGAAAGCTTAAAGATAATTGTGACCTTAGCGGTATCGAATTTTCGACGAATGTAATGGATGTTGTCAATAACCCTGATGTGGATGTGGTAGCAGAATTAATTGGTGGCTATGATCTTGCTAAAGACATTGTTTGTGCTGCGATTAAAAATGGCAAGCATGTTGTCACGGCTAACAAAGCGCTTATAGCTGAGCACGGAAACGAAATTTTTGCGCTGGCTGCCGAGCATAAAGTAGTTGTTGCCTATGAGGCGGGGGTCGCTGGTGGAATTCCGATTATAAAAGCGCTTCGAGAAGGTTTAGCTGCAAACAAGGTTAATTGGCTTGCGGGTATCATCAACGGTACAGGAAATTTTATTCTTACGGAAATGAAGGACAAAGGGCGAGATTTCCAAGATGTGTTAAAAGAAGCGCAAGATCTTGGTTACGCTGAAGCAGATCCAACCTTTGATGTCGAAGGTATTGATGCTGCGCATAAGTTAACTATTCTGGCATCCGCAGCGTTTGGTGTTCCTTTAGAGTTTGAAAAAGCCTTTACTGAAGGCATTAGTAAAATTGCACCAGCTGATGTCGTTAATGCCGATGCTTTAGGTTATAACATAAAGCACTTGGGTATTACGCGTAAGCATGAAAATGGTTTTGAGCTTCGAGTTCATCCGACGTTAATCCCTCAGGACCAGCTGATCGCTAAAGTCGATGGCGTAATGAACTCGGTATTGGTCGATGGTGATGCGGTTGGTCAAACATTGTACTATGGTGCCGGTGCTGGCTCAGAAGCAACAGCTTCAGCGGTAATTGCGGATATTATTGATATCGCACGAATAGGCGATAATAAAGGCTTTGTACCGGTTCCTTACCTTGGCTTCAGCGCTGACAAGATTCAAGACTTATCGGTACTGCCAATCGAAGAAATATCTTCTGCGTATTACTTGCGTGTTACTGCTGAGGACCACCCGGGCGTATTGGCCAAGATCGCGTCGATTATGAGTGACCTGGGGATTAATATTGAGTCAGTGATGCAAAAAGAAACCGACCGAGAGGGTGATTGCATTCCGCTTGTATTATTGACCCATGAAGTGCAAGAGAAGCAAATTAATACTGCTATAGAGCAGATAGAAGCGCTTGAAACGACAAGAAAAGAAGTCGTGAAGATACGCGTTGAGCACTTTAACCATTAATTAGAAGAACCTGAAGGCAGAGCCTTCTTGTTTACGATAGAAATTTTGCTTGGATAGATAAACGTGAAATATATTAGCACACGCGGCGAAGCGCCCCCTTTATCATTTGAAGATGTTTTGTTGACTGGTTTAGCGCCAGATGGTGGGCTCTATGTACCCGAAACCTTACCTCGTTTTACTCAGGAAGAAATCGCATCCTGGGCAGGCCTTCCATACTCTCAGTTAGCTTTCAATGTTATGTACCCCTTTGTTGAAGGTGAAATTCCTGAAGATGATTTCAGGGACATGGTTGAAAAAACCTATGAGGTGTTTGATCACTCTGCCGTCGCACCTTTAGTGCAAGTGGATGCTAACGAGTGGGTGATGGAGTTATTCCGCGGTCCTACACTGGCATTTAAAGACTTTGCCTTACAGCTACTAGGTCGCTTGTTGGATTATGTGCTTAAGAAAAGAAATGAGCGTGTAGTTATTATGGGTGCGACTTCTGGCGATACTGGTTCTGCCGCGATAGAAGGCTGTAAACACTGCGACAACGTCGACATCTTTATTTTGCATCCGCATAACAGAGTATCGGATGTACAGCGTAAACAAATGACGACGGTATTGGGTGATAACGTTTTCAACATTGCTATTGAAGGTAACTTCGATGACTGTCAGCACATG
>NZ_LWEY01001412.1:0-1103 GCF_001634935.1 Oleiphilus sp. HI0043
CAAAAATACATGGGCTGAATTGATTGTTGGGGTCATTGCCCTTCTCATTGGAATCGCAACAAAATAAACATAACCAGACCAAGCAACAGGTTCTTTATGAAACTAAAAACAATTACTTTACTCTTAGCAAGCCACTTATCTATAGGCGCATTGGGTATCGGTTTGGGGATATATATCCTGCCAATTCTAACGGCACCGACTGCGCCTTCAGAGTCAACGATCTCAGAGATTTCTTCGCAAGCGCGATATACCGGGAAGTTTAAAAGAGACCTAGAGGATAGCGACACCTTTCACTGGGGCGAAGGCATCGTTTCGCTTAACACTGAGTACATTTCTTTAGCTGGCCAACTGGCTCCCGGGCCAGACTATAAGCTTTATCTTTCTAAAGAGTTCGTAGAAACCGAGCTTGATTTTCAGCGCTTGAAGTCGTCAATGCTTCAAGTTGGTGACGTGACAACCTTCGAAAACTTTGTCGTCAAAGTGCCTCAGGGCACCAATATAGCTGACTTTAGCTCAGTCATTGTTTGGTGTGAGGCCTTTGGTGAGTTTATTACGGCAGCCAAATATCAGTAAATGAGTTCAGCGAACAGACTCTGCAATTAAAATATTTGATTCGCCCAAACGGTTAAACCCGATGCGACACTGCCGAAGTGGTCGCCATCAAGCACCTCGATGTCACCAAATTTATTGTGAATTGCTTTACGAATAACAGGGGACTGACCCGATCCCCCCGTTATAAAAATTAGATCGGGTTGTGTTTGCGCTTGTGTAATCGCTTCTTCCATCAAGCTCAGCATTTTCATCAAGGGTCGGTCAATTGCTTCAGCAAACTGCTCTAGCTTTACGTCTTGACTCAGCCCATCTTCGATAAACTCAAGTGAGCTTGAAACCCTATCGGCTGAGGACAAGGCGATTTTGCATTGCTCTGCGCTGCGAACAAGCTGATGTTGCTGCTGATTATTTCGCATTGAGATAAAGCGTTTGATCAAGTCTGGCTCAACACAATCGCGTAGTAGCTGTTCAATATCCAAGCCTGTATTAAGTTCATTAAACCGTGTCTGAGCCGATACATCGTTAGTGCTCACTGCGTCCCAGAAAAGCTG
>NZ_LWEY01001413.1:0-834 GCF_001634935.1 Oleiphilus sp. HI0043
CTTCACCACCGATATACGATGTAACCTCGTAACCGTTCGTTAGACGAACACGACAAACCTTACGCAAAGCCGAGTTTGGCTTCTTAGGTGTCGTAGTGTATACACGAGTACAAACGCCTCGACGTTGAGGACAAGCCTGCAACGCGGGTACGTCACTTTTCGCGACTACACGTTTACGAGGCTTACGTACCAACTGATTAATCGTTGCCATGTAAGCAAACTCCAATATCTATATTTTTAAAAACCGTTTCATTACAAAACGTCAAACTACTATGCCGAAATTGCTGGCACAATAAAGTTGAGGGGCGCAAGTCTAATGACGCCCCCCTCAACTGTCAAGCAATGCGGTGATTTTTTGTTCACCGCACCTGCATCCACTTACTTAACAAGCAATTACTGCTTATTAAGCTCGGCACTCAATGCTGCAACAACATCCTGTGCACTTACACCCAAGCCCTCTTCAGCGATAGGTGCCAACTTCTGATCTTTCTTACGCTTACGCTCTGAGTGGTAAGCCAAACCTGTACCTGCCGGGATCAAACGGCCCACTACCACGTTCTCTTTCAAGCCACGTAAGTAGTCACGCTTACCTGTCACCGCACCTTCAGTCAGTACGCGCGTTGTTTCCTGGAACGATGCAGCAGAGATAAACGACTCAGTTGCAAGCGAAGCTTTGGTAATACCCAACAACTGACGCTCACACTGCGCAGGCATCTTGTCGTTCGAATCAGCCTCTTCATTAGCTTCCAAGAACTTCACATACTCAACCTGGTCACCCTTGATCAAGTCAGTATCACCAGACTGCGTAATCTCAACTTTACGCAACATCTGGCG
>NZ_LWEY01001414.1:0-1343 GCF_001634935.1 Oleiphilus sp. HI0043
CTCTCCTCCCAGCAAATCCACCAATCTCTTGCTGATAGATAACCCCAGACCTGTCCCGCCATATTTCCGGGTCGTAGAGGCATCTTCCTGCTTGAAAGGCATAAACAAGTCTTTCGTATCGTGAATACCAATGCCGGTATCACTCACCGAAAACCGAACACCGCACCGACCTTCACTTTCATCCAATTTAGCATCACAGCTAAGCGCTAAAGTCACCTCACCCTCTTCGGTAAACTTGACTGCGTTGCCGCATAGATTCAATAAGACTTGCGATAAACGAAGCTCATCCGTTCTAACATAAACGGGTAAAGCCTCATCCAAGACTACCTTAAAGGCGATTCCTTGCTGATCAGCAGCAGGTAACATTAGAGACTCAATATTTCTAGCCAGCTCACTCAATTCAAGCTCTACTTCCTCCAACTCAATCATATTCGATTCGATCCTATTGAAGTCGAGAATTTCATTGAGAATCTTCAGTAGCATTTCTGAAGATTGCATGACTTTTTCCAAGTAGTCTCTCTGCTTGTCATCTAAATCAGTTTCGAGGCACAGTGAAGTCAGGCCAATAATTCCATTCATAGGCGTCCGTACTTCATGAGACATATTGGAAAGGAATGTAGTCTTCGCCATGTTTGCCTGTTCAGCTTCTTTAAGCGCACTTTCCAAATCTTCAGTTCTCTGTAAAACCTTACCCTCCAGGCCTTTATTAAGTTCAATCACCTCTTGTTCTCTCGCGACCACATCAGAAATATCTGTATTCGATCCAATAATTCTCAGGGTTCTTTTCTTGTCATCGCGAACAGCCATACTGCGTGACAAAATTGTGACCAACGAGCCATCTTTTTTCAGCATTCGGAAACGGCACTGACTGGTGTCAGCCTTTCCCTTGATAAGGTCAGAAAAGAGCGTATTTATTTGATGACGATCTTCAGGGTGAACGTGTTTCTGAAAGGCCTTCGTATCATTTTCAAGCTCATCATCCTGATAGCCAATAATCGCCTTCCAACGAGGCGATAGATACAGAGAATTAGCCAATATATCCCAATCCCAAATACCGTCATTCGAGCCCTGCACAATAAGTGAAAATAGCTCTTTGCTATCGCGTATTTTCTTCCGCTGCGTATCGACGGTATCGTAAAGAGAAAAAATTGCTTTCGATAAAACCTGGAGCTCTTCTGTATTAGTAACAATGCTTCTATCGACTGACTCACCAGCAGCCAAACGGGAGATCTTGTCGAGAAGCTGAGCAACAGGCTGGGAAAAATACTTTACCAAGAAAAATCCGGCGGCAATAATTAGAATAAATGCCGAAAACAAAATAACGAAAGTGTTCTCTAAGGTTT
>NZ_LWEY01001415.1:0-1645 GCF_001634935.1 Oleiphilus sp. HI0043
CCAGTGCCGAAAGCCAGGCCAGGGTCGAGCATCAGGTTGACAGCGTTTGGCTCAGGAATGTCATGCCAGCTTGGGCATATCCATAAGCGGCGACCAAACTGAATGGGTTTGAAGTTATCAATCCATTTACGCGTCCAGTCTTCGTTTTCCAATATTTCAAAACGCAATTCAGGGAAGGTCTGATCTGAAAGATTGGTGAAGACACTTTCAGTGATGGCTCTAATAGCTTTTTGGTCCTCATCGGCAGAAAACAGCCCGGTGACGATCGTTTCTTCCCAAAGCGGCGTTGTGCCCCGTTCGGGCTCTAGCACTGGCTGGTCTTGAGCATCTTCGAGAGTCACTGCGCTGGCTCCCGCCGCGAGCAAGCCTTCTTCGAGAGCTTCTGCGATGGCGGGAGATATATTGGCTTTAACTTGGATCCAGTTCATAAGTCAGTGACTTCCTGATAGTCGGGAATGAAATACATTAGATGAAACTAAAGGATATTCTTTTCCAGATGATGGATATTAAATTCGAGCTCTCGAAATCCGCTATCGGAAAGTAGCTTGCGGTGAAGGTCAATATTTGTGTCAATTCCGTCTACGACTAGCTCGTCAAGTGCGTTTGTCATACGGTTCATCGCCGCATTACGGTTTTCGCTATGACAAATGATTTTGGCAACTAAAGAGTCGTAAAATGGAGGTACACGATAGCCGCTATATAAATGCGAATCGACACGGACTCCCATGCCACCGGGCGCGTGAAACTGTTTAACTAAGCCGGGGCTCGGTGCAAAGGTTTGAGCATTTTCAGCGTTAATGCGGCACTCTATCGCATGGCCTTCAAGATTTACTTCAGCTTGAGAGACTGAAAGTGGTAGGCCGCTAGCAATTCTAATTTGCTCTTTAACGATATTAATGCCTGTTATCATTTCTGTTACAGGGTGCTCTACCTGTACTCGGGTATTCATTTCGATAAAATAGAAACTGTCATCCTGGTATAAGAACTCAAATGTTCCTGCTCCGCGATAGCCGATATCTTTGCAGGCTTTTACGCAGGCGGCAAACGTGGCTTGTCGGGCTTCCTCGTTAATATTTGGTGCAGGGGCTTCTTCGATAACTTTTTGGTGTCTTCGTTGCAGTGAACAGTCACGGTCACCTAAGTGAATGACATTGCCATGGTTATCTGCAAGTACCTGGATTTCGACATGCCGGGGTGTGTCGAGAAATTTTTCAAGGTAAACGGTGTCATCGCCAAAAGCGGCTTTGGCTTCAGACTGTGTTAGCTGAATCGAGGTGAGTAGTTCAGCTTCGTCGTTAACAACTCTCATACCCCGGCCGCCACCACCTGAGGCTGCTTTGATAATAACCGGGTAGCCAATTTTGCGTGCAATAGCTTTGGTTCGATCTTGATTATTTGTGATCGGGCCGTCGGAGCCAGGAACCGTCGGTACGCCGGCTTTTGTCATGGCTGTGATGGCTGAAACTTTATTCCCCATTAAGCGAATGACACTGGCAGGGGGGCCAATGAAGGTAAAGCCGCTCTTGTCGACTTGTTCTGCGAAGTCAGCATTTTCAGCAAGAAAACCGTAGCCAGGATGAATGCCAACAGCATTGGTCACTTCAGCGGCGCTGATTATTGCAGGTATATTGAGGTAGCTCTCGAC
>NZ_LWEY01001416.1:0-909 GCF_001634935.1 Oleiphilus sp. HI0043
AATTCTTTATATGCGGTAAGAATTAGTAGTTCTGGTTTAGTGGTTCTGGTCTAGAAAAACTGAATGCGCATTATTTATAGTGCTAGAAGCTTTGGTTTAGAAAATAATTGGTTAAAAAATGTTCGTTTGTGATCTTGTAGAACCTTTTTTGATTGGTTTTTTGTCAAGCTAGTCTTAAGCGCTATTGAATAAAGCGACCCTGATTAATAAAAACAAATAATAGGCAAAACAATATGAAAGCTAAAAATAATAAATTTGGCCAAGCTAAAAGCTGGCTTTTACTCACGGCACTGATGGTCTTTAGTGCTCAAGCAAGTGCAATTTGTTGGTGGTGGCAGGATTGCGACGCCTACGAAACAAAATACCCTATCGTTCTAGTTCATGGTGTTTCGGGCTTTAGCGATATTTTAGGTATCGATTACTTTTATGGTGTTAAAAGTGCTCTTAAAGAACGTGGTGCCAAGGTTTATGCGCCGAATGTGACTGCATGGGATGATGCATACCAGCGTGGAGAAGACCTTATTGCAGCATTGGAAGATCTTCGTGCGGCGACGGGTGCGCAGAAATTCAACTTGATGGGCCACAGCTTGGGTGGGCCAACTGTACGCTATGCAGCGGGCGTAAGACCTGACTTGGTTGCTTCGGTAACGACTATCAATGCGGTGAACTTTGGTTCTGACTTCGCTGATGTTGCTCGCGGTATCGTTCCTGTTGGTGGTGGCCTTGAAGCATTGGTCGAAGGATCTCTTAATCTGCTTGGTAACGTAATTGATGCCTTGTCAGGCAACCCTGAGTATGCGCAGGATGCGAAGGCCTCAGTAACGTTCATGACATCGCCAGGCGCTAACCAGTTTAACGCTTTATTCCCGGATGGAAAGCCTAGCTCACGTTGTGGTGAAGGTGCATCTA
>NZ_LWEY01001417.1:0-2125 GCF_001634935.1 Oleiphilus sp. HI0043
CGCAAGAAGTGACTGAAAGCCAAGCGTTTGAGCTTCATTGCGTTATGTTCAATACCGAAGTCCTGAAAAGCCTTGAACTCCCGCACATGACTATCCGAGAGCACCTGGATATCGGCATGCAGCTGAAGAACCGAGGCCTAAAGCTTTATGTAGAGCCTCGTTGCAATATTATCTTTGATAACTTAGGCACTCGTGCCAGCCTCTCAGACCTTAAATACTTTAACTTACGCTGGAACAGCAAAATCACTGAGTCATCCAGCCGACTATTTGAGAAGCGATGGGGCTATAACTTCTACTCTGAGCAATCCATATATAACTGGGCGATTAGGCGACGCATATTCCTGGTTTTAAGGTGGATGCATATTCCTAACGGCCTAGCGAACAAAATTGACCGAGTTTTCTTTGCAGTTAGAAGGCGTTTATTTCCCATCTGGGACCCTTTAAGTAACCCTAACGAACAGTCTCGCTTACTATATGATGATTTTGGCGGTAATGCGCCAGAGCAAAAAAGCCACGCTACGAAATAAAGTAACCGATATGTTTGCTGAAGGAGCAAAACCATTAATATTTTAATCGTCGCAAATTCTCTAGACAAAGGTGGCCGAACGAAACGAATCAGCCAAGAGAAATCTGGTCTTGAAGCACTTGGTCATTCCGTCTTTCTTGCATCGTTTGAGCCACCACCTTCGTGGGTGTTAGAACAACACCAGGACAGCACTAACTGGCTGTGCCTCACTAAGAAAGAAGGCAAGTTTGATTTCGCTCTGATCCGGCAATTAATCAACACACTAAAAACAATGAAGATCGATATTGTACATGCGCATTGTGAAGCTTCTGCACTCTATGCAGGTCTCGCATGTAAGTTAACACGAAAACCAATAATCGGTACTTATCACCGCTCAGAACTACGTTATTATCAACCCACCCTAAAGAACAAACTCTCTGCTTGGTTATTGAATCATTACATCGCTATATCGAATGAGAGAAAGCTGCGCATGGTGAATCAGCTTGGTATAAACGATAAAAAAACAACCACCATTCATGGTGGCGTAGAACTAAGCGAAGTACCCCAACCTGAAGGTAATGCGACACAAGCAGCAAAAGACAAGTTAGCACTTAATGGGCGTATTTTATTCTCTGCAGGTCATTTAGGGCCCATTAAAGGGCATGACGACAGTATCGAAGCCTTAGCACTATTGAAACAAAAGTCCCCTAAGGTTCTCGATAGCACTCACCTATACATTGCTGGCGACGGGGCACCTCAAGACTATGAGCGACTTAGAACGCACATTAGAGATAAAGGCCTGGAAGATAAAATCACCCTACTCGGCCAGGTCACCAATGTAATGGATTGGATGCAGGCCTGCGATATCTTTCTACAACCCTCCCGAGAAGAAGGTTTCGGCTTGGTTTTCATCGAGGCTGGCATATGCCATAAGCCGACACTGGCAACCCAGGTTGGCGGCATCCCTGACATCATCATTAATGAAGAAACTGGCATTTTGGTACCACCAGAAAGCCCCAAGGTATTGGCAGAAAAGTTAGATTTACTTTTAAATAACGACTCGCTCGCACAAAAGTTAGGAGAACAGGCCCACCAAAGAACCCTGGATCACTTCTTACTCTCTGACCAGATTCAGAAGTTGGAGAAAGTTTATCGTGATCAGCTCTAAACACAAAGCTCTATTCGGCATCTACTTACTTGCTCTTCACGTATTTGCCGCATTCTTGTTCAATAAAACTTATACATTTCAAAAAGTGCTAATCGACCTTGGCCTAGAGCAACGCCCCTACGTTAATAGTCCCACCTATAAAGCAACACTCGCCCACCAGTTAAGGCGAGATGGAAATACCTCTCCCGAGTCTATCGCATTCTTCGGAGATAGCATGATACAAGGCTTAAATACTAGCGCGATTATAGATAGAAGCGAGAACTACGGTATTGGTTTCGATACAACTGAAGGTTTGTTAAATAGATTATCTCAATATCGTTCAAGCCAAATTGCTAACACTATTATTATTTGTATTGGTACTAACGATCTTAGCATTCTTACTCCTGAGCAAATCGTAAGTAACATACTAAAAATAATTGACATAACACCAGAAACACAAAACATATATATTT
>NZ_LWEY01001418.1:0-779 GCF_001634935.1 Oleiphilus sp. HI0043
CGGTCTTAAGGTCGCCAAGTTGCTCAGGGATGTCAAAGCTTTTGAGCATTTCACGAATTCGCTGAATAAACTTATCGGCAAGTTCCCTGTTGCTTTCTTTACCTTCTTTTAGCCCGCTTACTTCCGCGAGCTTGGCAAGACGTTCTGTAATTTCATCTTTTGAATAATCCAGAACATGCGGTAGGACAATCGAGTTGGCCAAACCGTGTGGTGTAGAGTAATACGCACCAAAGTTGTGGGCGATGGCGTGAACATAGCCTACGCTCGCTTTGGTGAAAGCCAGGCCGGCATAGTAAGACGCCATAGCCATATTTTGTCGAGCTTCCAGGTTGCTGCCATCTTTCACTGCTGTTTCAAGATTTTCCATGATTAGACGTGTAGCAGCTGTTCCGTAAGCGTCGGTCTCATCGGTAGCATTAACTGAAATGTAAGACTCAATCGCATGAGTCAGTGCGTCCATTCCGGTTGCAGCCGTCACTGCAGCAGGTAGGCCTAGCATCATTGCGCCGTCTAAAGCGGCCATCATGGGTACCAGTTTAGGGTCAATGATAGGTGTCTTTTGATGGGTTTCAGGGTCTGATACGACAGACACGATGGTTACTTCTGAGCCAGTGCCTGCAGTTGTCGGGATGGCGAATAGTGGCAAAGGTGCTTTACGTAACTTGAATAAGCCGGCCATCTTCTCTAATGGCTTGTCATTTGTTGCGCGTGCTGCGATAGCCTTGCTTGCATCAATCGGTGAGCCACCGCCTACGGCAAGAATTGCTTCGCAGTTGTTG
>NZ_LWEY01001419.1:0-724 GCF_001634935.1 Oleiphilus sp. HI0043
GAATTCGATCAGGACGAGAATGTCAGCTCATCTGANGCTATGGATGGAATACTTCTTTGATATGCTTGGCTCAGTTGCCGATCAGCAACCTTTAAAAGACTTAGATACAATACACAAAAACAAGCTTAGTGACGCGGAATTACACTCTCTAGACTCCGTGAATGTAATGCATACAAGGTCTAAAGAGCCACTTGAAGGCAGAGTAGGATCCAAGTTAAAGCCTAAGGTTATTGCAAAAGCAAATTTTGCAAAAGTGAAGCCGGCTAAGCCTCAATTTGCTGAGCCTGAAAGATCAAAAATTTCACCTCTGATTATACCTGCTGCATTTCCAAAGCTTGCGCCGGTTAAAACCAAGCCGAGTGTTAAAGAGTTATCTGAGCAGAACCTTAAAGTAAAGCAAAAGCTTGAAGTTAAGACCGAGCAAAAGACTGAACAAAAGCTTCAGACTAAGCTAGATAGAAAGACGGCCTTAGCGATTCTGGAGAAGAAAAAGTCAAAGTTGAGCGCGGCTCAGCTTTCCCGCTTGGAAGCGAAGCTTGGTCTTAAAGCCGAGCCCGAGCTTAAAACAAAGGTTAAGCAAGAAGTACTTGTTGAAACTGTCGACAAGCCAAAGGTATCCGTTTCTGCACCTGCACCCCTGAGTGATACCAAGGTAGACGCTAAAGTTCAGGCTAGGGAGGCTGTGACTACTGAAGTTTCTGAAATTGAAAAGATACATGAAAAA
>NZ_LWEY01001420.1:0-1034 GCF_001634935.1 Oleiphilus sp. HI0043
AATAATTTGGCAAATATTAATACGACGGCGTTTAAAGAAGATTTCGCTCAGGCGCGTGCTATGCCGGTGTTTGGCGAGCATCATCCATCGAGAGCCTATGCCTTGACCGAAAGGCCGGGAACAAATTTTGAGGCGGGTCCCCTGAATCAAACCGGCAACCCTTTGGATGTTGCGGTAAAGGGTGATGGATGGATTGCGGTTCAGGCCGCAGATGGTTCGGAAGCCTATACCCGGGCAGGCGACCTGCAGGTAGATGTCAATGGGCAGCTAAGGGCTGGCATTGGTTTGCCTGTTTTGGGTAATGGTGGTCCAATTGTTTTGCCGCCTTCGGCAACTGTTGAGATTGGTGCTGACGGTACGGTTTCGGTTCTTCCTTTGGGTGGTGGAGCTGTTGGCTTAGCGGCGGTTGATCGAATTAAGCTAGTTAATCCCGACCCTGATATGATCGAAAAGAAAGAAGATGGTCTATTGCATATGAAGGGTGATGAGCCACCGGCAGTTGCTGACCCGAACATCAAACTGGAAACGGGGTTTCTGGAAGGTTCTAATGTAAATGCGGTATCGTCTTTAACAGATATCCTATCTCTATCGCGACAGTATGAGCTTCAAGTTAAATTAATGAGCCAGGCTGATCAAATTTCTCAACAAACGGCACGTTTGTTGCAGTTCTCCTAGTAAGACCTGAAAAACGTCATAAAAGCGGCACGTAGTTGCAGATTTATAGAGTGCTGATTTTTTGACTGCTTCGTTAGCGGTATTTGCTTACTAGCTTTAAATAAGGGGTATCACAGATAGCCCTTAAACGCTTCAGGTCTGATTGATTCGCAGTAGAATTTCAATTTGGGAGAAGCATCATGCATCCAGCTCTTTATGTCAGTAAAACCGGTCTAAGTGCACAAGATATGTCCTTGACCACGATTTCCAACAACTTGGCGAATGCTAGTACGGTTGGCTTTAAGCGTGATGAAGCGGTTTTTCAGGACCTGTTGTATCAGGTGAAAAGAGAGCCAGGTGGCTTGAACTCACAAAACTCT
>NZ_LWEY01001421.1:0-1108 GCF_001634935.1 Oleiphilus sp. HI0043
CGTTGCCGCGTCCAGCAATTGCTCAACTTGTTGAGTATTTTCAGTAGAGGTGACCATGACCTCTGGTGTGCGTGATAGCAATGCAGAGCAGTGGTCTTGATGGGTGATAACGCTCGTCAGGCCTGAGCCGCAGCGAAGTGCTGCTTCAGCAGCCATGAGTACCGCGCCACCATAGCCCCGGTCTCCGCCGACAATGAGGGTGTGCCCACAATTACCTTTGTGAAAATGGCGGGGCCGGACAGAAACTTGATCTAGTAATTTCTGCAGTGACAAGCAATGAGCGATAGGCGTCTGCTCATTAATAATTTTGGCTGGCACCTCCAGGTCGTCGTAATATAGTTCGCCAGTATAGTGTTGACCTTCAGCGGTAAATAAGCCCAGTTTTAGGGCAATAAAACTCGCAGTGCAGTCGGCTTCGATTGCGGTGCCCATTATACTGCCCGTATTGGCATTTAAGCCCGATGGAATATCAATCGCTAATATCGGGGCAGTAGATTTATTTGCTGCTTCAATAGCGTCAGCATACAGGCCTCTGACAGGGGAGTTAAGACCGGTACCTAATAGAGCGTCGACGATAATGTGATTGTCGGTCTCTGATGCTAGACTTTTGTCTGAGTAGTGGTCGCAGCTTACGTTTTCTGCTAAGCACATCTGGTATGCACTTTGCGCATCACCGACAAGTTTATCTGGAGGCGAAAGAAAGTAGACATTACATGCAATTCCATAAGCTTTGGCTAGCGCAGCGACAATATAGCCATCTCCGGCATTATTTCCACTGCCGCATAATACTGTGACTTTCTGGCAGTTGGGGAATCGTTCTAATAGTATATTGAAGCTAAATTTCGCTGCTTTGTTCATGAGCGAAAAGCCCTTGATTCCATGCCTGTTGATAGCCGAACTATCGATATCTCTTACCTGCTGGCTGAGGAATAATTCACTGGGAAGTTTTGTTTCAGGCATATCGGGTTCCATCTGATAGGGCGTCGAAAAGCTTAAGTTAATGATACAGTTCAAAATTTATATTTAATTAGATGATGCTAATTAATGGTTTTATTTAGTATAGATGCCCGTAAAATAGGAGCTCTATTCTTTTGTTAAGAGATCTTAG
>NZ_LWEY01001422.1:0-57824 GCF_001634935.1 Oleiphilus sp. HI0043
TTCGTGCGCTATTAATAGATAAAGACAAAACACCTAAGTGGGAATACGCGCACTATACCCATATCCCAAGTTCCGTTATTGAGTCTTTATTTAGTAGGCCTTGGGATAAAAACCCTTTAGATGGGCTACTGGCTTAAGCAAAGCTTCTTATAAATAACAAAGGGGGCTATTCTGCCCCTTCCAAGATTGGGAAAATAATAATGACAACGATCGCGTTTATAGGTCTAGGGAACATGGGACGTCCCATGGCAAAAAATCTTGTAAAAGCGGGTTACAACCTGCGGGTATATGATTTAGCCAAGACTCCACTAGAAGAGATGAAGCAACTCGGTGCGCATGTCGCAAGCTCGGCATCACAAGCGTGCAAAGACGCTACTATCCTTATATCCATGCTGCCTGCAGGTAGGCATGTGTTAGGGCTTTATCTTGAAGGCGAAAAACTATTATCAATCATTGATAAAGAAACCTTAGTGATTGATTGCTCAACGATCGAAGCGGAGTCTGCTATTAGCGTACATAACGCAGCAAAAGATAAAGGTATTTCAATGCTTGATGCTCCTGTTTCAGGTGGCGTCGCAGCCGCCGCCGCAGGAACACTGACATTTATGTGTGGAGGTTCAGAAACCAATTTTGATAAAGCAAAACCTGTTCTTAGCGCCATGGGGAGCAATATATTTTTGGCAGGGACTGACGGAGCCGGGCAAGTCGCTAAAATGTGTAATAACATGCTCCTTGCTATTCATATGATTGGCACAAGTGAAGCATTGAAATTAGGTGAAAATAACGGTTTGGATGCTAAAGTACTTTCTGAAATAATGCTCGCAAGCTCAGGAAAGAACTGGAGTTTAGAAAAGTATAACCCTTATCCTGGCGTCATGGAGACCAGCCCTGCATCGAATAACTATCAGCCTGGTTTTATGGTCGACCTAATGACAAAAGATCTTGGTTTGGCGGCCTTAAACGCACAAAGTACTGGAAGTAACACGCCACTCGGTAATGCAGCCTATGAAATGTATCAAAAAAAACAAGCTTCAGGCGATGGATTAAAAGACTTCTCGAGTATTATTGAGCTTCTTTCTTAAGTAAGTACAAAAAAATTAGCTTACTACTGTTGTAAGCCCTTTCCCTTAGATAAACTCTTATGCCTGCGCGCCTATTTCTTTTATAGGAATAGGTTAATTTATCGTTTCTTCATTAAGGCTTTAACCGTGCTTTCTACGCCTCAATATAAGACTATTTTAATCATAGCGTTTTTACACTTTTTTACTGGTAAGGCGCTTGCTGCCGAAATTATTACCGAGTCACATGGCTTTGCTTTGTACGGCGACCTTAAATACCCGCAGGACTTTTCTCATTTTGACCATGTCAATCCTAACGCCGCCAAAGGTGGGAACCTGCGTCTAATGGGTTTCGGTTCTTTTGATTCTCTAAACCCTTACATTTTAAAAGGAACCAGCCCCTTCAATTCTCCGGGAATGTTTATGTATGGGTTTACAGAGCTAAATGAAACTTTATTAGCAGGAACCGGAAGCTACTCACCATCAGGCGATGAACCACAAAGTGCCTATGCCCTGTTGGCCGCTAAAATCCGTTACCCCCAGAATTATGCTTGGGTCGAGTTTGATATCCAGCCAGAAGCACACTTCCATGACGGGCACCCGGTCGACGCTGAAGATGTTGTGTTTTCATATACTACCCTTACAGAAATCGGGCACCCGCGTTTCAAACAAAGCCTTCGCGCCGTTACCAAAGTCAAAGCGATTGACGCCGATACAGTGCGCGTTGAGTTCGATCAGGCCGACCAAGCTGCAAATATCTTACGATTTGGTGAAATGCCGATATTACCCGCGCACTTCTGGGTGGATAAAGATTTCGAACGCAGCTCCCAAACCATTCCACTGTTAAGCGGGCCTTATAGAGTCGGTGACGTAAAGGTTGGCCAGTCAATCAAGTTAGAGCGTGTAAAAGACGCTTGGTTTACTAAGTTGCCTAAGGGTGAATTAAATATCTATAAAGGTAGATATAATTTCGATACCGTAGTGATAGATTTTTACCGCGATCAGTCAGTGGCATTTGAGGGCTTTAAGTCTGATAGCTTTGATCTGTTTTTCGACTATACCGCAAAAAACTGGGCTAAGGCCTACGACTTCCCTGCCTTGAATGAAGGTAAGGTCATTAAAGCGGAAATTAAACATGATATTCCCAGCACCACTCAGGCTTTTTTCTTTAACAACCGCCGTAAGATATTTTCCGATCCAAAAGTCAGAGAAGCACTGAGCTTAATGTTTGACTTTGAGTGGACGAACAAAGCCCTTTTTAATGGCGCTTATAAGCGAAACCAAAGCTACTACCCTAATTCAGCATTCAAAGCTACTGGCCTCCCTAGTGAAGAGGAGCTTGAACTACTATTGCCTCATAAGAAAAATTTGCCTGTTTCCCTATTTGAGTCTGCCTTTTCCCTACCCAAAACTAAAGGCAATGGAAATATTCGTACAGTACAACGCAGAGCACTCAATCTTTTAAAACAAGCTGGCTGGATTTTAAAGGATGGTGAATTAAGGCATGCAAACAGCGGAAAAGTATTTAGCTTCGAAATACTCATTCGTCAGGCTGGAATCCAGCGCGTTATTCTACCTTTTGTGAAGAACTTACAAAAAATCGGTATTACTGCAGAGCCACGGCTAATCGATACAGCTCAATACAAAGTACGGTTAGATCAATTTGATTACGATATGACGACTGTTTCTTTGTCTCAGGGTCAGGCCCCCAGTTACGAGCAACGAGACTACTTTCATTCCGATACGGTTAATATCGAGGGCAGCCAAAATTATGCGGGTATCAATGACCCTGTCGTTGACGACCTGCTTGGCCATGTATTGCGAGCCAGGACCCGCGCAGAACTGATAGTCGCAATGAATGCGCTAGACCGAGTACTCTTATGGAGACACTATAGCATTCCAAACTGGCACCTAAACTACCACCGTCTTGCCTATTGGGATCGATTTGCTCGTCCAAGCACTCAGCCGCCCTATAAGCTTGGTGTTGAGAACTGGTGGCGTAAAACAAGCAATGATTAGGGTTTCCCATTTCCTGTAACATTCCTGTCATAAAAACTTAATATCCTGTATTGGTCGTATCACACACAAAACGGGAATCAAGCAATGATCGCACAGAAACTACGTATACTTGGCTTATCAACGGTTATGGCTCTTGGTGTAGCTGCGTGCGCAAGCACGGATACAAAAGAAGCTACTTCAGCGTCTGAAACAATGCAAACGCAAACAAAGATGTCAGTAAAGGTACCGGCATTATATGAAGTACACCACGATGGCCGTATTTACTTTTTCTATGATAAAGCCTTATACCAATCTTTCCTTAAGACTGGGCATACTGCTTACATGGTTGCACGCATCGGTGCAGGCCCTAAAGGCGAAACCCTAAAGTTTGCTTTGACAGGCGAAGATAAGAAGAAGCGTTCAGGTATTCCAAGTATTGATCTGATTGAAGGCACTGTAGCGCCAGCCCAGCCATTCTATGGTGAAATGCGCATGGAAGGCCGAATCTACGTCTTCAGCACACTAGAAGATATGAATAGCGTTCGAAAAGTAGGCGAAGCACCTTATCGTTTCACAGAAATCGGTTCAGGACCAAAAGGCGAGACTGTTGTCTATGTGCTAAACAAGACAAACAAAAAGCACAAGCCGCTTGAATTGATTACAGAGTTCAAGAAGCAAAATAACATGTAGTTGATAGAACTGATTGCCTTATTTAAGCAATGAGGCAATCATTTATATGCAGTATTCATTTATTCCCTTATCGTGCTAGTAAGCAACGATCAACTGTAAAAATCGCTACTTATCTAACAGCCTGCCATCGTCACTTATAAGTCAGTGAGAGGAAGATTAAATAATCAATTCGTTCGACAAACGCATTATCCGCTATTAAAAAATAGCTATCCAGGTTGTTAAATATGGACACCCAGACTATATTTATCTTATGTCTAAGTGCCTGCCATCAAATTCAGTACTGTTACTTCTCACCACTCTCTTTTTATTGGGTTTATGTAGTGCATCTCACGCTACTTTTGAAGTTGGAACAACTTCCAGTTCACATACCCCTATTGGGCAAGGCATCCAGTACATAGAAGCACCTAACGCTGAGCAGACTATCGAATCAATATTGAGTAACGAACCCCGATGGCAAACCAGTACCCAGCAAATATTTAACCGGGGGTATAGTAATTCAGACTGGTGGCTTAAATTTGACGTAATAAATATTGGAAGCGACAGCCAGTTTTACCTAGAATTTGATTACCCTGTTCTCGATTATCTAGATGTCTATCTAGTTGCAAAAAATCAAATAATCGAAAAACACTTTATGGGAGACAAACTTAGTTTTTCGGAGCGCCCACTTAAGCACCGCTTATTTATACTCCCCCTTGACCTGCCTTCGTCACAAAACATAAGGGTTTACGTTAGAGCCAAATCCTCAAGTTCACTGCAAGTCCCCATTAAGTTATGGCGCCCTGAAGCTCACCGACAAGCAGATAGCGCAACCAATCTCGTTCATGGCGTGTATATGGGAGGCATACTAGTAATCGCCATCTACAACCTCTTGGTATATCTGACCCTTCGAGACAAAGTGTATCTAATTTATGTCAGCTATATTTGTAGCATGTTAATGTTCTTGGCCAGTTTGAACGGTTGGTCTTTTCAATATTTGTGGCCGGAAAGCACTTCCTGGAACGATACGTCCACGGTCATATTCCTGAATGGCGTTCTACTTTTCGCAGTACTTTTTGCTAAGTACTTCCTAAAACTTAGCGAACTAAAAAACCAGCTGTCCCTACAGGCAAATGTTTTGTCGGCTATTTGTTTGGCAGCTATGCTCTGTTACCTATGGTTTCCCTACAATTATTCAATTGTTTTTCTTATACCCTATGCTGCCTTTAGCTGCTTATGGGCACTGTCAGTTGGCGTATATGCTTGGTACGTGGGTCAAAAGTCCGCTGGTTTGTATGTCATATCCTGGACAGGGCTGTTAGTCGGTGGAATTTTATTAGCACTCAGTAAGTTCCAAATCATTCCCAGAAACATTATCACTGACCAATCAGTTCAGCTCGGTTCTTTGCTAGAAGCAATGTTACTTTCTTTTGCTCTTGCTCAGCGAATCAATCATGAACGCTCTGGAAGGATTGAAGCTCAGGAGCACGCTTTAGCAGTTCAAAAACAAGCGAACGATGAATTAGAAGAAAATGTCGCAGCACGAACCAAGGAGCTGGAAATAGCGAATCAACGCCTAAAAGAGCTTAGCGACACTGACCAACTAACCGGCATTAAGAATCGCCGTTATCTTGATCAATATGTTGATCAGGAGATCATCCGAGCAAGACGATACCAGCACCCCGTTTCAATACTACTCATTGATATCGATCATTTTAAAGCTGTAAACGACAACTTTGGCCATTTGGTTGGTGATATTTGTATACAGGCCGTTGCTACTGAGCTCTCAACACAATTGCGCTTTCCTACCGACCTAGCCGCTCGATATGGCGGAGAAGAGTTTTGCATCGTGTTACCTCAAACGGGGCTAGAGGGAGGAATCGTTGTCGCTGAGCGAATTCGAAAACGTATCGATCAGCATGTCATTGAAGCTGAGGGTTTTGATCAAGCTGTCACCGTAAGTATCGGTGTTTATTCTACGATACCTGAAAAAACAGATACAGCTAAGCATCTCTTGGAAAATGCAGATAATGCGCTTTATTCTGCAAAACGAAATGGCCGAAACCGTGTGGAAAGCTATCAAACGAAGCATCAGCAATAATAAAGATTAGTTATTACAGATATGTACTTAGGAGAGTAGGAACTATAACCCGCCCCTTTCGCCATGTCGTCTAAAAACGTGCCTGGGCTTTTACTTTGCGATGAGCTCAATCAGGTAAAAATAGCCTAAACATCATTCTAAATATTGGGGTCATAAATATTGGGGTCAGAGTAACATTCACTCATATCCATGTCCGCAATGTCGTGACTGCTAGTATAAACTTGGGCTTATGTCAGAGGCAGGAAGGTGAAGATAGCAGGCTTCGAGAAAGGTAGCACTCTGTGTTCTTTTCGTTAGTCCACCACATGCAGGTTTGGCTGAATAATCTCTATCTTGATAGGGTGCGCCGCGCGCACCGGCGAAGATTGTGCCCTTCGCTGCCAGAAGGTTCCACCATCAGTATGACTCTGCTCCGTGCTAGCCCGCTTGCGAGCCGTGGAAGGCTCTGCTTACTGGTTAGGGGGTTACCTCAATTTATGTTTGTTTGAGCCACAGGGTTCAGCGGTGCGCATGGCGCACCCTATTAGAGTTGTCTGAGTATTAAATGCGGACATTCATGCCTAAGCAACCCTGTCACGCTGGGCCTAAACGCTATTTTAAAACTATAGGCCGAGTTCGGACCATTAAAATGAAGGCGAAGGAAAATCATCCTCGGGTTCGTCCTTCTTAATTTCTTCAAGGCTTAATTCCAAAGCGCTGGACGTGACCATGGTGTCTTTAGACGGTTCACTTGAATCCCCTTCTCCACCATTCGAGTCATTTAGCTTGATCTTCAAGCGAAGGTTATTAGCAGAGTCAGCGTTCTTAATAGCTTCTTCAAGAGATATTTTGCCTGCTTTGTGTAGATTGAATAAAGCGGTATCGAATGTTTGCATCCCTAAACCTTGGGATTTTTCCATAATTTCCTTTATGCCTTCAATCTCTCCACGCAAGATTAATTCGCTGATAGTTGGCGTTCCTAAGAGAATCTCAATGGCCGCCGCACGCTTTCCATCTACTGTTGGTATTAGACGTTGAGAAATAAATGCACGCATATTCAGTGCTAAATCATTGAGTAGCTGAATACGTCGGTCTTCAGGGAAGAAGTTGATAATTCGGTCGAGCGCCTGGTTTGCGTTGTTAGCGTGGAGCGTAGAAATACAGAGATGGCCAGTTTCAGCAAAGGCTAGCGCGTGCTCCATCGTCTCTCTGTCCCTGATCTCACCAATTAGAATAACATCCGGCGCCTGACGCAGAGTATTCTTAAGCGCGGCTCTATAGCTTCGGGTATCAACCCCGACTTCACGTTGGTTTATTACACTCTTCTTATGTTTATGGACGAACTCTACAGGGTCCTCGATAGTGATAATGTGACCACCTGCGTTCGAGTTACGGTGATCTATGAGTGCTGCGAGAGAGGTAGATTTGCCCGAACCTGTACCACCAACAAATAACACTAGGCCACGTTTAGCCATTACGACCTCTTTTAATACTTGCGGTAAACCCAGGTCATCAGCCTTTGGAATCTCTGTGACGATATTACGTGCAACGATTGAAATCTCGTTTCGCTGTTTGAATATATTGATACGGAAGCGACCAACACCGGAAATTGTATAGGCTAGGTTCATTTCTAGCTCTTGCTCAAATTCCTTTGTTTGTTCGCTATCCATCACGCTATATGCAATATCTTGTATTACCCCAGGCTGTAAAGGCTCTTGCTCTAGCGGTTTTAACTTTCCGTGAAACTTTGCGCAAGGCGGCGCGCCGGTACTTAAATACAAATCAGAACCGTCATTACGTGCTAGCACAGTTAAGTATTTTTCAAATTTCATCGAGAATATCCTATTCGTCAGATCAAGAGAGTAAAGAAATCTAGACAATAAGAAATAGACTATATGTGTGGGTTTCGCCAGCTTGAAATGATTTGATGGATACTTGAGCGGTAAAAACGTGAAGTATGAGAGGTAGTACAAGAAGGGAGGAAGAATTGAGCCATATTGTTTATGTAAAACTGAAAATATGGCTCAATCAGAGCTAACTACTGTTCTAACAAGATGCGTAACATTCTTCTTAGAGGTTCAGCAGCACCCCATAGTAGCTGATCACCTACAGTAAACGCTGAAATATACTCCGGCCCCATTGTAAGCTTACGAATACGACCAACAGGAATGCTTAGCGTACCAGTTACTTCAGTAGGTGTAAGCTCATTAATCGTTTGCTCACGATCATTCGGAATAACCTTAACCCAGTCGTTCGCCTTCGCTAATTTTTGCTCAATCTCTTCCACTGAAATATCTTTCTTCAGCTTGATCGTTAAGGCCTGGCTATGACAACGCATTGCGCCAATACGCACGCACAGGCCGTCAATAGGGATCGGTGTGTCTTCAATGCCTAGTATTTTGTTTGTCTCGGCGCCAGCTTTCCACTCCTCCCTGCTTTGCCCTGAAGGTAGCTGGGTATCGATCCAAGGAATCAGGCTACCCGCAAGCGGCACACCGAATTGGTCTTTTGGAAACTCATCAGAACGCAGCCTTTCAGCGACCGCTTTGTCGATATCAAGGATTGCGCTTGCAGGGTCTGATAGTGGATTAATTACAGTATTATGAATATCACCCATCTGCGAGATTAGTTCACGCATATGCTTGGCACCAGAACCTGAAGCTGCTTGATAAGTCATGGGTGAAACCCACTCAATCAAGTCTTCAGCAAACAAACCACCTAGCGCAATCAGCATTAAGCTGACCGTACAGTTTCCGCCAACGTAGTTCTTAACGCCTGATGCCAGGCCTTTATCGATCACGTCACGGTTAACAGGATCGAGCACGATAATCGCTTGATCATCCATACGAAGCGCAGAAGCTGCGTCAATCCAGTAGCCGTCCCAGCCTGAGTCTCTCAGTGGCTGAAATACCTCTTTGGTATAATCACCACCCTGACAAGTAATGATGACATCCATTGCTGATAATTCAGCAATGTCGGTTGCGCTCTTAAGCTTTTTCTCACTTTGACCAACATCTGGCGCATCTTGGCCAGCCTGTGAGGTTGTGAAGAAAATAGGCTCAACCAATGAGAAGTCGTTTTCTTCTTTCATGCGCTGCATTAGCACGGAGCCTACCATGCCTCGCCAACCAACAAGTCCTAATTTTTTCATCTTGAAAACTCTTTTAAATAATCCAATAAGTCTGTTTTATCGCTCAAAATCTACAAATAACCAAGGTGCTTCAGCTTTTCTTTTCTCTTCATAAGCCTTGATTGCTTCGACGTTTTCTAGCGTTACGCCAATATCATCCAAACCGTTTAACAAACAGTGCTTACGGAAGTCATCGACTTCGAAGCTGTATACTTTACCACTCGGTGAAGTCACGGTTTGTTGCTCTAAATCAATACTTAGTTCATAACCTTCGTTTGCGAATAATTCGTTGAAGATTACGTCAACATCTTCTTCACTCAGAACGATCGGTAAAATACCGTTCTTGAAGCAGTTGTTGAAGAAAATATCCGCAAAGCTCGGCGCGATAACAGCACGAAAGCCATAATCATCAAGCGCCCAAGGCGCATGTTCACGAGATGAACCACAACCAAAGTTTTGACGTGCAATAAGAATATTTGACCCCTGATAGCGCGCCTGGTTAAGCGAAAAGTCCATATTCAATGGGCGCTTTGAACAGTCTTGCCCAGGATAGCCTTCATCCAAATAGCGCAACTCATCAAATAAGTTAATACCAAAGCCCGTGCGCTTGATCGACTTAAGGAACTGCTTTGGCATAATCATATCGGTATCGACATTGGCACGATCAATCGGAGCAACGATACCTTTAACTTGTGTAAACTTTTTCATCGCTTTTACCCCTTAATAAATTCACGTACATCAACAAAGTGACCGGCTATGGCAGCCGCAGCGGCCATGGCAGGGCTAACCAAATGCGTACGACCACCAAAGCCTTGGCGACCTTCGAAATTACGGTTTGAAGTTGAAGCGCAATGCTCGCCTTCACCCAACTTGTCTGCATTCATTGCCAAGCACATTGAGCAACCCGGTTCACGCCATTCAAAACCGGCTTCTAAGAAAATCTTATCCAGCCCTTCTTGCTCAGCTTGCTCCTTGACCAAGCCAGAGCCTGGAACAATCAGCGCCTGCGTTAAAGAGTCTGCAACCTTGCGCCCCTTGACCACTTCTGCTGCCGCTCTAATATCTTCAATTCTTGAGTTAGTACAAGAACCAATAAATACTCTGTCCAGCTTAATGTCAGTAATAGGCATATCTGCTTCCAAGCCCATGTACTTAAGCGCTTTCTCGATGCCCTCTTTCTCAACTGCATCACTAGCGTTGTCAGGGTTAGGCACATTGTTATCTACCGGAAGCACCATTTCAGGAGAGGTTCCCCAGGTAACTTGAGGTTTGATTTCAGAGCCCTCTAGCTCGACAACCTGATCAAAGACAGCATCGTCATCACTGTGCAAGTCTTTCCAGTTTTCGACTGCGGCGTCCCACATCTCGCCTTTTGGCGCGAATGAACGGCCTTTGACATATTCTATGGTGGTTTGATCTACTGCGATCACACCTACTCGTGCACCGGCCTCAATAGCCATGTTGCAAACGGTCATACGACCTTCCATAGATAGCTCTTCAATTGCTTTACCTGCAAATTCGATTGCACAACCTGTTCCGCCAGCCGTACCAATTTTGCCAATAATAGCCAAAACGATATCTTTACCTGTGATACCTTCGCCAACTGAACCGTTCACACGTACAAGCATGTTCTTCATCTTCTTCTGAACAAGGGTCTGGGAGGCCATAACATGCTCAACTTCAGAGGTGCCAATACCGTGAGCCAAGGCACCGAATGCGCCATGGGTAGAGGTATGGGAATCACCACAAACAACCGTCATGCCCGGCAAGGTAGCGCCCTGCTCTGGGCCTATTACGTGCACAATGCCCTGGCGCTTGTCTAACATTTTGAATTCAAGCACGTCGAAAGCTTCGCAGTTGTCATCCAAGGTTTGTACCTGGATACGTGAAACTTCATCGGTAATAGATTCAATTCCGCCAGTTCTGTCAGTTGTCGGGACGTTATGATCAGGTGTCGCGATATTAGCATCAGTTCGCCATAAAGGACGACCAGCCAGACGTAAGCCTTCAAAAGCCTGCGGTGACGTTACTTCGTGCAGAAGTTGTCTATCGATATAGATTAGTGAAGAACCATCTTCACGCTGCTTAACCAAGTGGGAATCCCACAATTTGTCATATAGCGTTCTACCAGCCATAACGTACTCCAGTGTTGCTTAAGGCCTAAAATTTGATGCCTGATACTTGATATCAAGCGTGCACTAATAATATTATCCCAGATCAAATAAAACAAATTCATATTTGTTATATTATTGATTCCAATTTGGAATACCTGTTAAGGAAAGGTACAAAATGGATATAGATTCTTTATTAGCATTTGTGACAGTTTACAAAGAGCGCTCATTTTCAAAAGCAGCCGAACGTCTATCAATTACTCAGCCCGCCATCACAAAGAGAATTCAGGGACTAGAACGTCAACTTTCGTGCAAACTCATTGAGCGTTTGCAGCGCGACCTCCTGTTAACCGAGGCTGGCGAAGCGCTGTATCCACACGCTCTGTCCATCCTGCATGAAATTGATAACGCAAAGCATGCAATCAAGAATTTGTCTCACAATGTAGAGGGTGAACTAAGAATTGTTGCCAGTCATCATATAGGCCTACACCGACTTCCCTTAATCTTAAAGGAATTCAGTAAGCGCTATCCTGAAGTTGACCTTAAGCTTAATTTCCTTGATTCTGAAAGCGCCTATCCGATATTGGGTGATAATCAGGCTGATATTGCTTTTATTACCATCCCGGACCAATTAAGTGATGACTATATATGTCACCTTTCTTGGGACGACCCTATGAGCTTTATTTGTAGCCAACATCATGAGCTTGCCAGCTTAACAAGCGTAACACCCCCTGACCTTGCAAAGCACAACGCAATTCTGCCCTCACGATCCACGCTCACTTACCGCGTCGTCGAAGCTATGTTTCATCAATCGAAATTAATGCTAAACGCGAGCATTCCAACGAACTATCTAGAAACCATGAAGATGATGGCCGGAGTAGGCATGGGTTGGAGCGTGCTGCCAAACACGATGATTGATGAAGAGCTGAAAGTATTACCGATCGATCTTTCGAATAGCTACGGCACCGAATCAGAATTGACCAGAAATCTTGGCGCCGTGAGTTTCAGAAAAAAGAGTATGAGCAACGCTGCAAAAGCCTTTATTGAAGTGGCTGAATCCATTTGGGGACGGCAGGTATCAGTACAAAAAACTTAAATTGGTTAACGTACCGAGGCAATCGCACCGTTAGAGATTCATCATCTCAACAATAACTGTTTTCGCAACAAAACCAAATACCCCCAAACCAAGCGCAAAGAACAGGATAAATGTACCGAATTTACCGGCATTTGAGCGTTTAGCCAAGTCCCAAACAATATATCCCATATAAAGAATTAGCGCAGTGACCAGAACATATAACGAAATAGACTCAAACTGCTCAACACTCATGACTTTACCTCTTAACATTAATACTGTGCGAAACAAAGCGCGCGATTCTACTTGCTCTTAGCTGTTTCGTTCAAGAAAACTAATGTTAATTTAATAAGTTAGAGTATTCAGACTAGATTAGGCTCTGGTTTTATAATACTGGCGGTGAAGCTGCTCAGGTTTTGCACCAAGAAAGTATGCCGCACGTAGCCTCCACATCAATAATACGGTTTTTACTGCCCCTTCTTTTTCCCACTTGCGTGCTGAAGTAATGGCCTGATCTTTTAGGCATAAGGGCGGAGCAGAACGCTTTAAGCGTTTGCTTAACTCTATATCTTCCATTAAAGGCTGATCTGGAAAGCCGCCTACTTTCCGAAAAAGGCAGGCGCTAACAAATATCGCCTGATCTCCAGTAGCTATACCTGTAAGCCGTGAGCGAATATTGATGAACCAAGAGATTACCTTAAATATCGCGGCAGAGTTATCGAGCTGAATATCAAAGCGCCCCCAAACGGGTTCGGATGAGATTGCGCCATGTAGCATGTTAATAGCTTTACTTGGTAATACCGTATCTGCATGCAAAAACAGAAGAAGACGCCCTTGAGCTAACTCTGCACCAGCATTCTGTTGTGCGGAACGCCCACACTTTGAGCGAATTAAATGAGCATCCATATCTAGCTCACTTATAAGTGAAGAAATTATCTCGCCACTACCATCAGTACTACCGCCATCGACCAGCAGCACTTCGCAGCGCTTACTAGTGAGAGTGTTGAGCTTGCGTAATAAACGCTCAATATTTTCAGCTTCATTAAATACGGGAACAATAATACTCAGGTCAATCGAGTGCGCCACCGCAGCTACTCCCCTGTCCTGCAGTGCAACCATAGCAGTGGTCTGCCACAACTATCGTAGAACCTTCTATAGCCTGCCCTAAAATATCGCTTAGATGCATTCTATTTTTATCAGATGCTATCAATCCTCCCTCCAGTCTAAGCATTGGCATATCAAGCATCTGATTGAAATCACAATCAAACACATGGCCCTGCCAGTCAATACTTATCAAGCTGCGACACATTACCGAGGTAAGGTTTTCCTTTGCATACGACTCTTTCAATAGATCCATATAGTTATGAAATTCGCCCTTGGACAAAAGCACGCTCCCAAAGCGAGAAATAGGCATATTCGTTATTGTGAAAAGTTGGTCAAAGAGAATATCGAAATTTTCATAGAGCTCTTTTTTATAATCCTGCTCTAGCTGTTGCTGAGGAGGAGGTAGGAACGGACCACCAGGATTATAAACTAAACTCAAGGTCAAGCCGCTCCCTTCGACTCCATAACCTAGTTTGTTTAGGAGCTTTAAGCTCTTGATGCTATCTTCGAAAACACCTTTCCCTCTTTGTTGGTCGACATTATCTTTCGTGTAACAAGGTAGAGACGCGACAACTTCCACCTCGTTAGCAGCCAGAAACTCAGCAAGGTCTTCATAGCCAGGTTCTTGCAGAATCGTCAAATTGCAGCGATCAATAACATGCACTCCCAGTGACCTTGCTTCTTCGACCAAGTAACGAAAATAAGGGTTCATTTCCGGTGCGCCGCCCGTTAAGTCCAGCTGTGAAATGTCTTTTTCTTTCAACAAAGCCAATACCAAGTCGATATTTGATTTGTTCATTAGCTCTTTACGGGTCGGCCCTGCATTAACATGACAGTGCGTACAACTAAGGTTACATAGGTATCCCAGATTTACCTGTAAAGTTTCTAGCCTATTTCGCTTAAGCGAAGGGAACTGCGTTTCGACCAATAAAGGGCGGCTATCTAACATAAAGATCCTGTTTTTGTATTGATATGATCTCTTAGGACTACAATCCGCGCCATAGGTTCCATATCAATCGTATTAATTCTATAAAAATGCGGGCAAAGGATGCCTAAAAAGCATTACCCCAGCCAAAGCCAGAGTGTGGCCAATTCTACAACAAACATGATTGCAGTGATGCTTTGCCAAAACCGCAGCGGATTTCTTTTTGCAAGTGGTATATGGGCCTTATCCATAAACTCCGAATTAGGATGTTCGAGATCATAAATAAATTCTGACAAGGCATCATATCGAAGTTCTGTAGAAATCTGTAAAGCTTTTTCGATCGCACCATCCATCCATTCGGGAACCATTGGGTTAAACTCTCGAGCTGGCTGATATTTTAGTCGATAAAATTCATTGGTAGACTGACTGGTCTCAAATTTTTCGCCATAAGGCTGTTGTCCCGTCAGCATTTCGTAGAGAACAACAGCAATTGAAAACATGTCGGACTTTAAAGAAGCTTTTCGTCCCAGCTTATACTCTGGCGCACCATAGGTGTCAGTTCCCAGTACTTGCTCACGTTCAAAGGGTGATTCTATTTCAGCAACACCCGCAATAAAGCAGGAACCAAAATCTATAATCGTTACCTTACCCTCGTCATCGACCATTATATTTTCTGGTTTAATATCCTGATGCAAAGTCTCTTTACGATGCATAGCACGAACACCCTTCACTACCTGATGAATTATCGACATAACTCTTTCGATACCGGGCTTTGGATTTGCTTTCATCCACTCAGCTAGCGTTTGGCCCTCAACATAATCACAAACGTAATAAAGGAACTTTTGCCCTCTTTCACTTTCATGAATATTTACTACGTACTTACTGTTAATACGGCCAGCTACCCAGGGTTCCAATACAAATCGCTCTTTGTACGCCAAATCATCATCATAATTCACTGAAGGCGTTTTCATAGCATGTAACTTGTCAGTGTTATGATCTTTTACCAAATATACTTGTGATCGATTACTGGCATGTAGCTCTTTTATCACATGGTAGCCGTCAATAGACATTCCAGGGGAAAGCTCTGGTGGGAAGGGTAAGTCTGAAAGCTTTACGTAGGCATCTTCGGCATTTGGACAAGGCAAAGCATCGACTCTGACAATCTGGCAACTCAAGTTATCATCGGAGCCGTTTTCGAGTGCAATATCAACCAAACTCTCACAAAGCCCGGTAAATTCATCCGACTTGCAATCAACCGCCTTAGCAATGACTTCTTTTATACGTTTATCGTTGATAAAATCATGAATACCGTCGGTACTCAGAAAAAAGATATCACCAGATTCGACATCCTCCGAGTAATAGTCGACATCAAGCATTAAATCCATTCCCATTGCACGAGTAAGATAAGTGGAATCCTTACTTACTCTGGCGGAATGGTCATGCGTGAGCTGCTCAAAGTTATTTCCCCGAAGGCGGTACACTCGGCTATCGCCGATATGAAATATATGCGCGACACGCGACTTGATAACCAAGGTCGACATTGTACTGATATAGCCATGCTCAGCCTGAAGATAACCAACCCCCTGCCCATATAACCAACGATTCAAAGCCGTTAATACTTTTTGAGCTGAGTTTTTAACTGTCCAGGAGTCAGGTGTACTGAAGAAGTCGGAGATAAAGTTCTTAACGCAGGTTTCGCTTGCCTCCTTGCCCGCCTCTGCACTACTGACTCCATCTGCAACAATAGCAACCATTCCCTTTACAGTTAATAGAGGCTCTTTCGGGACGTATATTCCGACAGAATCTTCATTTTGGTGCTTTAAGCCCTTTACTGATATTTGCCCTGCACTTGTACGAAGCCCGCTTTCTAGATGCATCTGATATTTCACTCACTTATTTATTATGGGTATTATTGCGTCAATAAGTAGCAAAATAACACCCCCTTTAGATTAAAATCTTAATTTTCAACGGCATATGTAAAAACGAACGCAATATACTGCCTTAGGATTGAACTCAGCGCATAGTCATGCACCATTATCAACCAAGGCGGAAAACAGCATTTTTTAGCTGCACCACTTTAAAGCACGCGTTTTTTCTCAAACGCTCAAAACCTGGCTATAAAACACGAACTTAAGAATTTTTTTCCTTTTTATTTCAATACCCTATGAAATTATTTCGATACTTGGCATAGCTCATGCTTAATTACAGATAATTGCGTAAACAAGCATTGAGTAACGCTAAAGCTTTTCACTAGTAAATAAGCACAGCGTATGCGCAGATTCTCAGACATACGAGGCCATAGAATGAAGAATAGTAGAGTTGTTGTAGTCGGTAACGGCATGGTGGGTCATCACTTCGTTGACCAAATGATTGCATCCGAAATTGGAGCACACATTACAGTACTAGGCGCCGAAACGCGACCAGCCTACGATCGGGTACATCTCTCTGAAGTGTTCTCTGGCAAAGAGCCAAAAGATCTAGCACTAACAACCCGCGAATTCTACAAAGATAATGGTGTTGATGCGATTTTTGGTGATGCCGTTACAGATATAGACCGTAAAAACAAAATTGTTATCACTGAAAGCGGGCGACGCTTCGATTATGACAAGCTAGTATTGGCAACTGGTTCTTATCCTTTTGTACCACCTATCAAAGGTTCTGAAAGCAAAGAATGCCTAACCTACAGAACAATTGATGACTTGGGTGAAATTAAATCACATGCCCAGACCTCAAAAATTGGTGTAGTTGTAGGTGGTGGTCTGCTTGGTCTTGAGTGTGCAAACGCACTTCAAAATCTAGGGCTTGAAACTCACGTTGTTGAGTTTGCTCCCGGCTTAATGGGTGTTCAGCTAGATGATGGCGGCAGCAAGATGCTTCGCCGTAAGATCGAAGCGCTTGGTGTTCAAGTACATACCCAAAAAGCGACTACGCTTATCGATAACAAAGGTGATAACACAAAACTGCGAATGAACTTCGCAGATGACACGCATCTTGATACTGACATGATCGTATTTTCTGCAGGCATTCGCCCCTATGATCAGTTAGCACGTAAAACCGGGTTAGAAGTTGGTGAGCGTGGCGGTATCGTTGTCGATTACCACTGCCGAACCTCTGACTCGGACATTTTTGCTATAGGTGAATGTGCTCTATATGGCAACATGATCTACGGACTGGTTGCGCCCGGTTATAGAATGGCAGAAGTTGCTGTTCAGCAATTCTCCGACGACGACGAAAAACCTTCGTTTACTGGCTCAGACATGAGCACGAAGCTGAAGCTTCTGGGTGTTGACGTCGGCTCAATTGGCGATGCCCATGGTAAAACGCCCGGCTCAATCGCTTACGTCTACAGTAACGAAAACTCAGAGATCTATAAGCGAATCATCGTATCTGAAGACGGCAATACACTGTTAGGTGCAGTACTAGTTGGCGACTGTTCAGATTACGACACACTTCTTCAATACTACCTGAACGGTATCGAGCTTCCCGAAAACCCTGAAGGAATGATTCTACCGAATGTTGAAGGGGGTGGTCCTGCGCTAGGTGCTTCAGCACTACCAATGGAAGCAACAATCTGTTCATGCCTAAACGTTAGTAAAGGCGACATTATTAACGCTCTTGATTCCGGTTGTTGCAGCGTAGGTGATGTAAAAGGTGAAACCAAAGCAGCTAGCGGTTGTGGCGGTTGCGCAGCACTTCTTAAGGATGTTGTTGATACTGAGCTTGAAGCGCGCGGCGTTACGGTTGATAAAAGCATTTGTGAACACTTCCCTCATACGCGTGAAGAGCTATATCACTTAATTCGTGTCGGTAGTATCATGTCATTTGGCGAACTGGTAGAAAAACACGGTACCGGCCTTGGTTGTGATATTTGTAAGCCTGCGGTAGCAAATATGCTTGCAGCTAGCTGGAATGATTACATTCTAGAAGAGCAACATACAGGCCTGCAGGATACCAACGATACCTTTCTTGCAAACATGCAAAAAGATGGCACCTATTCAGTTGTCCCACGTGTACCAGGTGGTGAGATTACGCCTGAGCAACTGATCGCTATCGGTCAAGTAGGCCAAAAGTACAAACTTTATACAAAGATTACGGGCGGGCAGCGTATAGACTTATTTGGCGCTAAACTTAATGACCTACCCACTATTTGGGGTGAACTAATTGCAGCAGGCCTTGAAACGGGTCACGCCTACGGTAAGTCCTTACGTACCGTTAAGTCGTGCGTCGGATCAACTTGGTGTCGTTACGGAGTTCAGGATAGCGTGGGTCAAGCAATCGATATCGAAAACCGATACAAAGGTTTGCGTACTCCGCACAAGCTAAAAATGGCAGTATCCGGCTGTACTCGTGAGTGTGCAGAAGCGCAAAGTAAAGATGTTGGCATCATTGCAACTGAAAACGGCTGGAACCTCTACCTTTGTGGAAACGGCGGCATGAAGCCACGACATGCTGATCTGTTTGCGACCGATATCAGTACCGAAACGCTAGTTAAATATATTGATCGCTTCTTGATGTTCTACATCAAAACAGCAGACCGCTTACAAAGAACATCTGTATGGATGGACAACCTTGAAGGCGGTATCGAATACCTTCGTGAGGTTATTATTGAAGACAGCCTTGGTATTGCAGCTGAACTTGAAGCTCAGATGCAAAGCGTTGTCGATACTTATCAGTGTGAATGGAAAACTACGGTCGAAGACGAAACAAAACTACGTCGCTTCCGTCAATTTGTTAACTCTGATAAAGAAGATAGTAACGTTGTTTTCGTTGAAGAGCGTGGTCAAGTAAGACCTGCTAGCGAAGACGAAAAATCAAAATTAATCGCTAAGTCAGCTTAATCCAGTACTCACAGATAGGAGAAAATCAAAATGGCACTTAATGAAGTTATCTGTACGAAGTACGATCTTGTAGAAAATTCAGGCGTATGCGCGCTAGTAAACGATGAGCAAGTTGCGATCTTCTACATACCGAGCAGCGAAGAAAAGATTTTCGCAATATCTAACTGGGACCCATGCGGTAAGGCAAATGTTCTTTCTCGCGGGATTGTTGGAGATTTAACCGGCAAGTACGTGGTTGCTTCTCCCCTATACAAACAGCACTTTGACCTTAAGACAGGCGAATGCCTTGAGGAAGAAGACAAATCTGTAACTGTTTACCCAGTTAAACTCGAAGGCGATTCGGTCTTGCTAGCCTAGGCAGCAAGCAAAAAAGTTCTATCAAGCGGGGTGTGTTGGCTGGACTCACGAGGTCGTAAAACAGTCTTCCCACCCCATACATTCTTTCCCTTGTATGTCGCAAGGTTTAGCCCCGAAAGGGGCTTCTTTTTTAACCCCCATCATAAACTTGCTGAAATCAGTGCAATCGTTCAATATGCGCTTTTAACCAAAGCCAACACTTACAAATAGCAGCTGTTTCAGACCTTAGATGCGCACACCTATATTCAATTACCCAATAATCTGGCTCAAAGCTTTTCTGGCAAGCCTGGTTATTTTCTCCTGCTCTACAAAGGTGTGGAGCGAAAGCGCCAATATCGCGGTTGCCTCTAACTTTATCTCCACCGCCAAAGTTTTAATTAAAAACTTTGAGAGTGAAAGCAAGCACAAGATCCATGCCTCCTATGGATCGTCGGGTAAGTTGGTCGCACAAATTACTCACGGCGCTCCTTTCGAGCTATTCTTGTCGGCCGATCAAAAGTCACCACACTTCCTCAGCGCTAAGCACCTTACCCTACCAGAGTCACAGTTCACTTATGCGATCGGACGGCTGGCACTATGCGCTAACACCCCTATTTCTGACGCCAGTTTGTCAAATATACTAAAAGCGCCGCAGATTAAGAAAATAGCATTAGCTAATGCTAAGCTTGCCCCTTATGGACGCGCTGCCCAACAAGTATTAGAACAACTTGAAATAGACCAAACTGATCGTAACAAATGGATTCGCGGCGAGAATATTGCGCAAACTTTCCAGTTTCTGGTCAGTGGTAACGTTAACCTAGCCTTTATTGCAAAAGCTCAAGCAAACTCTTCAGACAATATTCAGCCAGAAGCATGTATTTCTATTCCCTCTGAGCTATATGATCCGATAAAGCAGGATGCTATTCTACTAAGTCGAGCAAACAAGTCCCCTGCTGCCATTGCTTTCTATAACTATCTTAAACAAGGCAAAGCTAGGGAGATAATACAAGGCTTTTCGTATAACGTGCCCGACACCACTCTAGACAATCAGCACAATTAAGCAGCGATATGTTTTTTTCTGAAGCAGATTATTCAGCCATATTAGTCACATTAAAACTTGCTACAGTTGTTACGATCAGCTTATTAGTCATGTGCACGCCACTTGCGTGGTGGCTTGCCCGCACAAAATCTTGGCTAAAAGTACCTGTATCTGCCCTGGTCTCTCTACCCTTAATTTTACCCCCCACGGTACTAGGCTTTTACCTTTTGATCGCAATGGGACCAAGCGGGTATATTGGTGAAATGACCCAGAGTCTGGGCATTGGCACGCTCCCCTTTACATTTTGGGGGCTTGTACTTGGCTCAATTATCTATTCGCTGCCCTTTGTTGTGCAACCAATACAGAATGCTATGGAAATGCTAGGTGATGATGCCATCGAAGCTGCCGCCACCCTTAGAGCCTCTCCAATTGATCGTTTTTTTACGGTAACCCTTCCCTTGTGTAAGCCAGGTTTTTTAACGGCCGCAGTTCTTGGTTTCGCGCATACTGTTGGCGAGTTTGGGCTTGTTTTGATGATTGGCGGAAACATTCAGGATGAGACGCGCGTTATTTCTGTTCAGATTTATGACCATGTAGAAGCGCTGGAATACTCCCAGGCCCACGGCTTAGCCGGCATTATGGTTATATTTTCCTTTATCGTGCTGCTTTGCTTATACAGTTTTAACAGAAGGCAAAATCTTTTTGGTGGACTGAAAAATGGAGTATAAGCCTACAATCGCGATCAACCTCCACTCCACACGCAGCCCGCGCAATGGCAAGCCCTTCGAGCTACAAATCAACACCACGCTTCCAGGGGACGGAATTAATGTAATCTTTGGGCATTCCGGCTCAGGGAAAACAAGCCTATTACGCTGCATCGCAGGCTTAGAGCACGCAAGCGGATCTCTAGTCATAAACGGAGCTGAATGGCAAAGCTCGACCTCTTTTTTGCCAACCCACAAGCGTCCAATTGGTTATGTATTCCAGGACGCCAAGTTATTCCCTCATTTAAGCGCAATAGGCAATCTAGAATATGCTATTAAGCGCGCCAGCAAAAGCAGCGCAAAGCGTATCAGTATCGAGCATGTTCTTTCAATTCTCGGAATCGAAGCTCTTCTAAACAAGAAGCCCGATGAATTATCAGGAGGAGAACGCCAGCGAGTTGCGATTGCCAGAGCTTTACTTGTTCAGCCTGAACTCTTATTAATGGATGAGCCATTAGCTTCTTTAGATAAAGCCAGAAAACTCGAAATCCTTCCCTACGTTCAAAAGATTCGATCAGAATTTCGTATACCAATTTTATACGTCACTCACTCGGTAAACGAAGTCGCTAAACTTGCTGACCACTTAGTAATACTTGAAAACGGAAAGCTTAGCACTCAAGGTAAGGTTTCAGATGTGCTTTCTAATCTAGAGACAGCCGACTATTTAGGAAATGAAACAGGTATTATCATCCAAGGGCGAGTTAACGAGCTAGATGAACAATGGAACCTCGCAGCCGTAGACTTTGAAGGCGAACGCATATGGATTCACAATAAGGGGCTAGGGCATGGCGCAGAACTTAGAGTGCGTATATTAGCAAAGGATGTCAGCATCACTTTAAGTCAATCGAAAAACAGTAGCATTCTTAATCTATTACCGGCAGTAATCGACGAAATAGATGAAAAAGATTCTTCTATGGCTTTAGTAAGTTTAAATATTGGTTGCAGCAAGTTAATTGCCCGAGTAACTCGAAAATCCGTTCACCAACTAAATTTAATTGCCGGACTAAAGGTATGGGCCCAAATCAAGTCCGTTGCAATAGTTGAATAGTCTCAGAAGCTTCATTTTACAGACCAACAAAAAGCATCAATTCGAAAACACCGGCGCGTATCTTAGTGTTTAGTAGAATCTAAATTTGGGGAAATTTTAGGGAAGTATTTGTGCTTGAGGGTTATGAAGTTGGCTCCCCGAGCTGGGCTCGAACCAGCGACAAACGGATTAACAGTCCGCTACTCTACCAACTGAGTTATCGGGGAACTTCATCAACGGCGCGAATATTATCGCCTTAACTGATGGTCGTCAACACTTTATTGTAAAGAAAATGCAGTATTTCTTAAAAGCGTGATTTTTGTATAAATAATCAACAAAATCTGGGGCTTACAGCAACTTTCTTACATTAGGGAGATTTTTAAAATCACTATCTCCGCTTACTAGGACGTCGAGCTTGCTTAACGCCTTTCTTAACCGCTTTAGTGTGTGCCCTGCTTTCTTTAGCGATTTCCTGACTAGTTTTCTGCCTATGCTTGATAGGAGGCAAGTTAACCAAATCTCGCAATTCGTTAATATCCTTAACCTTAAGCTCTTCCCAGGCGCCAACCTTTAAACGACTTGGCATAAATATACAGCCGTAGCGTACACGCTTAAGCCTGCTTACCTGAACTTCCTGAGACTCCCATAAGCGACGAACCTCTCGATTACGACCTTCCATGACAACAACGTGAAACCACTTATTGCGGCCCTCGCCACCGTATTCTTGAACGTCGGTAAACTTGGCAAGTCCGTCATCGAGTAACACACCTTGCTTAAGTCTTTCGAGCATCGCGCCATCGACTTCACCATGGATCCGAACTGCGTACTCGCGATCAACACCGTAAGATGGATGCATTAAGCGATTAGCTAATTCGCCATCGGTTGTCAAAATCAACAAACCGCTAGTATTAATATCCAGACGACCTACCGATATCCAGCGCTGCCCCTCAAGCTTCGGCAGGTTATCAAAGACGGTTGGTCGCCCTTCAGGGTCAGAATGTGTACAGACAACCCCTTCAGGCTTGGAATAAACAATAACCTTATATTCTTGTTCAGACCTTCTAGGCATTTTTACAAAACGATCATCTACATAAACTTTATCACTTGGTACAACCCGCAAGCCCAATGAAGCAACTTCACCATTTACCTTCACTCGGCCCTGACTAATCCAGCGTTCTAGCTCACGGCGAGAAGCAAGGCCGGCTTGCGCAAGAACCTTCTGTAGGCGCTCACCAACAGGAGCCGTGGCACTACTTTCAGCTTGTAAGCTTTCGTCAAGATCGCTTTCGCTGACAGGAGTATGTTGTAGATCAGTATCTGGCTTCTTGGTCATTAAAATGCTCATTAGGTGAAATTTATATGCTGCAACCATTGTAGGTCAGCAGAGGGTATTCGCCAATAAAAAACCAGGGCTGAGGAACTATTGCGTAGTCACTAAGCCCGGAACTTATTGCTTAGGAATTTTGCGTCAGGCTAACTTTTAAAATCTCTGCCTGAAGATCAGCATATTCATGAACTGCTGGAAATTGAGGAAACTCATCGATCACATTCTGAGGTGACTTAAACAGGATGCCTGCTTCAGCCTGCTTCAGCATAGTTGTGTCATTATAAGAGTCGCCTGCTGCAATTACACGATAGTTCAATAATTGGAAGGCTCTAACAGACTGACGCTTAGGGTCTTTCTGGCGAAGAACATAGTCAGTAATCTTTCCATCTTCAGCCACTTCAAGCTTATGACAGAATAGTGTTGGAAAGCCTAGCTTTGCCATTAGCGGCATTGCAAACTCATAAAACGTATCAGAAAGAATAATTACCTGAAAGCGAGTAGACAACCAGTCAATAAACTCTTTAGCACCTGGAAGCGGATCGAGTTCAGCGATAACAGCTTGAATCTCATTAAGACCATAACCGTTTTCTTCAAGGATACGAAGGCGCTGAGTCATCAATACGTCATAATCTGGTATATCACGAGTGGTCGCCTTAAGCTCTTCTATTCCGGTCTTTTCAGCAAATGCTATCCATATTTCAGGGATCAATACCCCTTCTAAATCAAGACAAACTAATTCCACGACGCACTCCGTCTTTATAATAAAGGTTAATATCTTTCGATAGTGAAAATTCGAAGCGCTATTCTAACTAAAAGCTAGCGCCTTGCATAATGTAAAATCTTCGTTAGAATCGAGCTCATATTGCTAATACCACATTAGTATTAAAACAAAGCATATACAGAGACCAAATAATGTCGATTGACTTTAACGACCCCGCCACAATTACCGATGAAGCCGTTCAGCAGCTAAATGATGAGCTTTCAAGTAAATCACCTCGCGAAATTCTAAAATTTGCGGTGAACACCTTCGATAACATTGCAATTTCTTTCAGCGGCGCAGAAGATGTTGCCTTGATTGAGCTTTCTCATCGACTAACTGACGACCTTCAGGTTTTCTCGCTAGATACAGGCCGATTACATCCAGAAACTTACCGCTTTATTGAAAAGGTTCGCCAACACTATAACATCGACATTGAATTAATGACCCCCAATGCTGAGCGACTAGAGGCTTTTGTTAAGCAAAAAGGGCTATTCAGTTTTTTTGAAGACGGGCATAAAGAATGCTGTGGCATTCGTAAAGTAGAGCCTTTGAAAAGAAAGCTTGGTACCTTGAATGCGTGGGTTTCCGGCCAACGTAAAGATCAAAGCCCAAGCACTCGCTCTGAAGTTGCTGTTATTGAGATTGATCATGGCAACTCAAGCGACGAGCGTAAGTTAATCAAATTCAACCCGCTTGCGAATTGGAGCTCTAAAGAAGTTTGGGACTACATTAGGCTTTCTGAAGTGCCTTACAACGAACTGCACGAAAAAGGCTTTACCAGTATTGGTTGTGAGCCCTGCACTAAAGCAGTATTGCCTACCCAGCATGAGCGTGAAGGTCGCTGGTGGTGGGAGGAAGCGACTCAAAAAGAATGCGGCTTGCACATTACCGAAAGTAAATAAGCCGTCGTCGATACAACAAGGCCGCTAATTCGCGGCCTTGTTTAACTAAAAGGAGCCTTGCTCTCTATAACGATTGCGCATACTTCTGCAAGCCTTTAGAGATCCCCTGCTCCAGGCCTTTCGAAATAATACTGGTAGTCAGTGGAATCTTAGACTCAAGCTCTATCGTGTAGTCTAGCGTTGTAGCGCCGCCTTCCTCACTAAATCTAAGCTCTCCTACATGGTTCTTAATGGGGCTTCCTTTAGTGATTTTGTATTGAATAAACTCATCTGGTTTAAACTCAGTAATCGTTTCTTCAAAGCCCGGTAAAATCCCGATCTTGATCTCTCTAACCGAACCCAAGCCGTTAGCACCATCAGCACCATCAACAACTCTAGACATATTGATACCACAAATCTTACCGAAAGTATTATGATCACTAAGTGTGGCAAATACCTCACTGACTGGCGCATTGAAAATTTGCTTCATTTTTATTGTATTAACAGACATGCATCACTTACCTTTTGGCGATTTAATAATGGATAGCGGCACGACAAAACAGCCGTGACCCCCAGTCATTATATATAAATATTCCGGGCTTTAAAGCGAAAAGCTACTACTTAAGAAATTAAGCGCTAAAGACAGTATAGGCGTGAAATCTTGTAGCTAAGCCGCTTTGGTTTTACTAGAATTAGCAAGCGGCATCATGAAATGACGACGCCCTCCAATATAACCGTAAATATGAGACCCCTATGTTTGACTACCAAGCCCCGAAAGACCTACTACAATCCAAAGTCATCTTAGTTACCGGAGCGGGTGATGGAATCGGCAAGACCGCAGCACTTAGCTTTGCCAAGCATGGAGCAACTGTAATTTTATTGGGGCGAACCGTTTCAAAGCTAGAAAAAGTATATGACGAGATTGAATCCAAAGGCTACCCAAAGCCGGCAATAATTCCAATGAACTTGGAAGGCGCTGTCGAGAAAGACTATATCGACGTTGCTAACTCGATCGAAGCAGAATTCACTCATATCGATGGCATCTTACACAACGCGGCGCAGCTTGGGTCTCTTACTAGTATTGAGCAATACGAAGTACCTGTTTGGAACAAAATGATGCAGGTAAACGTTAACGCTCCTTTTATGCTGACAAAGACGCTGCTACCACTACTTAGAAACTCCGAAGATGCTTCTATTATTTTCACCTCTTCTAGTGTTGGCAGAAAGGGGCGCGCATTTTGGGGTGCATACTCTGTCAGCAAATTTGCAAACGAAGGTTTAATGCAAGTACTTGCTGATGAGCTAAATGGGACAGATAAAACTATTAAAGTGAATAGCATTAACCCTGGCGCCACGCGCACCAATATGCGAGCCGATGCATACCCTGCAGAAAACCCGCATAATAACCCTAGCCCTGAACAGATCATGCCTGTTTACCTCTATCTAATGGGTAAAGACAGCGAAAAAGTAACGGGCCAAGCCTTTGATGCTCAATCCAACGCAAGACCGAACGAATAACATAAAAGGCCTATAATTCTTGGTAATCTATTGGCCACCTCGCCTTTAGAACCGAATGCTAAGCTAAAGTAACAGCAACAATATAAGTAAGAGATAATGATGAAGTTCTTTCTTTCCAGCTTGTTACTACTAAGCAGCCTATCCTGCATTAGCTTTAGCACACATTCCTTTGAATTGGTTCCTCATAGCGCCACCTATAGCGCTAATATAAAAAAAGGAATCAAAATCAAAGGCAAGGCTGCTAGACATCTGAAGAAAATGGATGAAAACCGCTGGCACTATAGTTTTAATGTCCGCTCTTTTGTAGCCGATATAAACGAAAGCACCCAGTTTACTTTCGAAGATGGCCGCCTTTTACCACAAGGCTACAACTATAGACTTAGCCCCATGTTTGGCCGAGATAGAAAAGCTAAGGTCCATTTCGACTGGCAGGCAGATATGGTTAATGGTCGTAGCAAAGGCGCAGACTGGGAAATTACGGGTATACCCAGTAACACCTACGACCGCCTTAGCTATCAGTTGCAACTTCTACGAGAGCTAGACAGTCCCTCTCCTCGTCTGGATTTCCAAATAGCACATAAGAAAAAACTTAGACCCAGCACGTTCGTAAAAACCGGTGAAGAATTAATTACTACAAAGCTTGGTGAGGCCAAAGCGCTGGTCGTAAAAAAGGTTCGCGCAGATGACAGCAAACGCCAGACCTACCTATGGGTTTCAGAGAAATACCCTATGCTTCTTCTCAAGATGACACAGATCGAGAAAGATGGAGAAGAGTATGAAATACATCTAGAGACAGCTAACGTTAACGGCACAGAAGTTACATTTAAATAGCCAAGGGCGAAGCGTATGAACTACGAGACAGCAAAACAGTACTTACTATCAAAACCTGAAGCCAGAGAAGACTACCCTTTTGGCCCAGATGTTATGGTTCCGAAAATTAAGGCTAAGATGTTTGCTACGCTTGGCGTTAATGACAACATTGCCCAAATGAACCTAAAGTGCGACCCAGATCAAGCAAACGAGCTACGCGACCTTTTTGAAGCCGTAAAGCCCGGTTACCACATGAACAAACTCCACTGGAATACCGTAATTCTTGACGGAAGCATCCCTGTCGGTGAAATTGAACGAATGATCGACCACTCCTACAAACTTGTCGTAAAAAAGCTGAGAAAAGCCGAACGCCAAGCCTTGGAACTGAGTTATGGAAAAGAAGCTTTGTACAAAGATTAGCGAAGACAGGCTAGTCTGTATTCTTACCAGCCAGCAAATTAATCATCATCCTGCATAGGAATTATATACTTCCCCGACTCGAGACCCGATATTCGCTCATTAATCATGGTTTGCTCGGCGCCTGATAAGGCAAGCGACTCATTATTGGGATAAAATCTGTACTCTTCTTTATCTCCGTCAAATTTTATTTTACCCAGAATTTGACCGCTATTACTTATGCAATCAAGCTCTTGCTGAATTGGCCAGAACAGCACCATTTACCACTCCCTCTTAAAACAATTCTATCTCCGAATAATAATCGCAGATAATACTTGCGCAAACAAAAGATTTAAGTAGTTAAGCAATTTGAACGCTTGCAAGCTTAGCAATTGGCGTTAACGTAAAATAGCAACAATCGCTGGATGATCTGAGTAGCTGCCGGTGGACACCGCGTAATCATCAAGACAGGTCAACCCACGATACAAAATATGGTCAACTAGAGACTTCTTGCGGTGCTTGGGTTTTGAGTGAGATTCTATACTGTCTTGCATTCTGCAACTACTGGCTGATAATAAGGAGCCTTTAGCTCGTAACAACTTCAACACTGTAGAGTTCGCTGTATCGTTAAAATCCCCTAAAGCAATAACCTTCGCGACTTTAGTCGAGGAAAAATCGTTTGCTTCGCGTTCAACGGCTTTCGACAGCGCCAATGCCTGGCTTTCACGCTTTAAGCGCTTGCTCTTGCTATCATTTCGCTTCGATAGAAAATGAGAGCTTATAACTGCGACTTGCTCCCCGGAAGCATTATCTAAGTAGAAGCGTGCACCGACAACCTTACTCAGACACTTTTTCTTTTTGACACCATTGGTTTTTCCGCAAGGGAAGCCGTAGTTTGTTAAACTACCTTTGACTGGTTCCAAACGGCTGATTAAGGCAACATCTTGGCCCGTTGCCGTATCCCTTCCCTGTGTAAAATACGCTTTCCAGTCTTTGCCAAAACGGTTTGCCAAATCGATCGCAACGTACTTATTTTCAATTTCTGACACCGCTAGAATATCTATCCTATGCTCTCTAACAAGCTTCGCATAGAATGCCAGCTCAGTTAGGTAATCCTTCTTTGACATGTCTCGTATCGTCACTTTACTACCGTCAGCTTTACCGTCATAAGGGGTCCATAGCCATTCGGTATTTAAAGTCATTACGCGAAGCTCTGCGTTTAAGCCTGTACAACACAATATACAGACCCCCATAATCATAGATCGAATTACCATTAGGGTTTCACTCTTTTCTGCGAGCCTCCATCATAGCAAGAACCTATAGACCGTTACGACAAGGTTACGGAACATTTGTAGCGGATATTGTTTGATCGCGCGGTTCGTCATGCAAATTAGACGACTGATACTTATTTACATAAGCAGGAGACTTATAGAATATCTTGAGGTCCCTATATTGAATAACATCTTTAAACATCTGGATAAATTCATCCAGGTTCAAGCGAATTGGATTCAGGGTTGTCGGTTGTCGCTCAGTTAGTCCGTAAACAACCTTACCCGCATCACGCTCATCTACGAAGGTTCCAAACAAGCGATCCCAGATTATTAACACGCCACCAAAGTTTGTATCGATCTGCTCCGGTTTGCAGCCATGATGAACCCTGTGGTGCGAAGGTGTATTGAAAACCTTTTCAAATACTCCCAACCTTCCAATAAGCTCGGTATGAAGGAAGAATTGATAAGACAGGCTTAATTCAATCGCAATTAAAGCAAGATCTTTGTCGAAGCCAATGATTGCTAGTGGCAACCACCAGATCATCCAGCCAAAATTAACATCCATTAAAAAGTTTTGGCGCAAAGCGGTAGAAAAATTCATAATTTTAGACGAATGGTGCGTTACATGTATTGACCATAACCAACGTATTTTATGCATACCGTAGTGGTAGATATAAAAGAAAAAATCGCATGCGATAAATAGGAATAGGTAACTCAACAAACCATCTTCAATTTTATACTGAAACCCGTATTGAGCAACAAACTCATAAAATGCCTGAATAAACAGGGCAATAGCAATCCCATCGAATATTTTATAAATCCCACCGGTTGCAATATTCGTTAGCGTTTCCTTTAAATGGTAGGCATCTTTTCTTCCCTTCCTATGCCAGTACCAAGCCTCAAGACAAATAATTGATATAAACACGCTGCCAAAAAGCATAATAAAGCCCAAGGCATGTAGTAAGTCGCTCATGAATTGCTCCTTCAAACTAATCAGTAATTAAAGCTAGTTTATTCCACAAGCAGCATCTATTATTGTCATAGCAATAATATTTTTTGACAATCTGCGCCACCATTACAATCAGCTTATGAATTCTTTAAATGATTTTTTTATCTCTCGGGATGTTGTCGGATACCTACAGACCTTTATTAAGCAAAGCGGTCTTAGTCTTCCGTTGTATGAACAGAAGCTTGACTATTTATCCGCTAAGCAACATATGTCTTTTGCACAATGGTGGCGTTTATTAGAAGAATTAGAAGCGCTAACGCCATACGACGCGTTGGGCCTTGAAATAGGAAGGTATATAAAGGTTGAGCATGTAGGCGTACTCGGCTACCTGTTTCGCACGGCCAGAAACGTGGGTGAAGCGTTAGCTTGCTTCAAACGATTTCAGGGCTTGATCTACGCAGGAAGTCTTGCACACACGGAACTAAATCCTGACAATTCATTTTGCCTGGTGTGGAACCCGGATTACGGTTATTCAAGCCAATGTTCCGACGAATTATTACTTAGTGCAATGGTGACGATAGTTAATGAGATTATTTTCCCGAAAAAATTAAATCTTTCAGCCATTCACTTTACGCAAGCTTTAAGTGATGACCGAGCTAAATCGTGTAAAAATTATTTTTGTTGTCCTGTTTACAGTCAGCAAGAAAAGTTGTCTATCGCCTTCTCGGTAAGTGATCTAGATATTCCAATTCCGCACTCTGATATCACACTTCACGGCATACTAGGCAAACAAGCAGAAGACTTACTAATAAGCCTACCAGATTGCGACACCTTTATAGCCGAACTTACCGATACGATTATTCGCTGCTTACATGAGGGTGATGCTGATACGAATACCGTCGCTTCGCGAATCAACATGTCTGAGCGTACGCTTCATCGTCGCTTAAAATCAAAAGGTAAAGTTTTTAGAGATATTCTTCAGGAAATAAGAAAATCGATGGTAATAAATTACCTAAAAGATCCGAAACTGACGCTTTCCGAAATTGCCTTGCTGCTAGGTTATAGCGAACAAAGTAGTTTTACCCGCGCATTTTCTACGTGGTACAAGTGTTCACCGCTTCAGTATCAAAAGCGCTACCTGTCTTAGACAGAATATGCCCTTTTAATCTCATCAGCGATGATACGAAGCCCTTTATCGACCAGAACATCATCTTGTGAATAGGTTATTCGTAAGCATTCGGATTTATGCTTCCAATTGTCATCACTTAAGCCCGGAAAAAAGTGATGCCCGGATACAATTAATACACCTTTGTCTTTCAACTTCTCATACAACTCCTGGTTACTTAAGGGGCAATCTTTCAACCATAACCAAATAAACATTGCACCTTCTACTTTATGGATTAAGAAAGGCAGACCCTGAAGTAACTCACATAAAAGGTCGCGCGCTCTTTCAGCTTTAGACAAATAGTAAGGTCTTATTACCTCATTACTTAAGGTGAGTATTCTTTTACTGTCGACTAAATCTTTCGCCATTATGCTGCCGAAGCTACCCGTCGCCAAATTCATAATCGCATTAACTTCCGATAAAGCGCTTATTACCGGCGCATCCGCAATAACGATTCCTGTACGTGCAGCAGGTAAACCGAATTTAGAGAGACTTAGGCACAGGACAATATTTTGGTTCCAGGTTGGTTCTGCATCAGTAAATATAAGGTTTGGAAAAGGCGTGCCGTAAGCACCATCAACAATCAATGGTACTTTATGTTCACGTGCCAACTGGTCTAACTTACTCATCTCTGAGTTTGTAATCACATTTCCCGTCGGATTTGTGGGGCGAGATACGCAGATCGCTCCCGTGCTTTCAGTAATTTGGAACTTCTCGAAGTCGATATGGTATTTAAATGTCTCTGCGTTAATTTCCTCAGTTTTTGGTCTGTTTGATATAAAAAAATCTTCAACCAAACCCGCATCGGAATAGCCAATATATTCGGGAGCAAGTGGTAGCAGAACCTGTTTACTACTACCATCTGAATACTTCCCTGCAAACAAATTGAAGAGCATAAAGAATGCTGCTTGACTGCCGTTTGTTAAAGCAATATTTTGCGGGCCTATATCCCAGCCATATTCAGCTTTAAGTAATGAAGCGAGTGACTTAATGAAGTCCAAATTGCCTTGTGGTGGATCGTAAACACCGATCAGCTGCTGGAAATCGGATGTAGACTCAACAATTTCCAGCAATCTATTTTTAAAATAATCCTGCACTTCCGGAATATGCGCAGGATTGCCTCCCCCCATCATGATTAAACCTGAGTCGCCAGCCAAGGCATTTCCAAGATCTTCCATTAAGCTTGTAATGCCGGCCTTTGAGGTAAACTTATCGCCGAAACTTGAGAACTTCATAAATATAAACACCTAATAACGTGAACAATGGTTTCGCTGCGATGGAATGAACCTATGGTAACTACAACTTTAATGACTAGACTGGTATAGGTATACACCAAATATTAATACGGAGCACAAGCATGCGATTCATATCACTTTTTTTGTTTTCATTCTTAGTAAGTAGTCTTTGCCTGGCCCATGATCAAACGCATTCTGACTTACCCTTTATCGAAGTCAGCACGACAGCAAGCGCAAAGTCCTTGCCCGATCAAGCCATAATTAATATTACTTTCTCTGCAACAAAGTTTGAAGCAGAAAAAGCGAGAAGAGCCGTCGACAAGCTGGTCCGCCCTTTCCTGTCAAAACTAGAAGAATACGATATTCAAGAGAACTCCCTCGACACAAGCAATACACAATTACACCCACAATACGAATACCGAAATAACCAGCGAGATTTCAAAGGTAATCAAATTACGCGCAAAATTGAGTTTAAACTAAATGATCTTGCGCAACTCCAGGCTCTTATCCAAGACATCACCCGCACAGAAGCATCTCATCTAGGGAGTATAAGATTCACACTTAAGAACAAACAGAAGCTAAAACGCAAAGCCTTAAACAAAGCAATTAATAAAGCAAAAAATAAAGCAGCTACCATTGCCCAAGGCTTCGAAGTAAGCTTGGGGAAAATTTTAAATGTAAAGCATGTTAGCAACGAAGCAAGACCAGCCCCACAAATGCGCGCCATGGCAATGAGTGCTGAAATGAGCGACAGCCAAAGTAATACCTACCAGCAAAAAGAAATTGAATACAATGCGACCATTAGCGCAGTATTTTCAATCGATTAAGCACTAGTCATACGACACCAAATAGCATATAACACCGGCAATTCAACCTGAATCGCCGGTGCCTCATTCAGCCCGCAACTTCAACAGACTCACTATTTTTATGCTTATCAAGCTTACGCTCTGAAGCGCTCCAGTAATAAAGAACTAACCCTGAAAGGATACACGCGGTACCGATTAGCATTACTTCGCTAATGTGTTCACCATTAAAAAAGGCACCCAAAGCCAAAGCAAAAACAGGTGTCATCAGAGTCACCATTGCAACAGCCGTTGCACCCAGCTCTTTAATAATAAAAAAGTAACATGCAAAGCCCAATAGTGAGCCGGCTATCGCTAGATACAAAACAGACCATGGCGAACGTGTTCCCCAATCAAGGTACGGAAGCTGACCATCCATCACAAACCATGCTGCAATAAATAGCGGCACCGATAGTAATAAAGTGCCTACCGTAATGCTTAATGGGTGTGCCTTAAACTTCTGCTTTTCAACTAACACGCCACCAAGACTATATAAGCTGACAGCTAACAAAAGCAATAATAAGCCAAACCAGCCTTTGTCCATCACCACCCAGTCATCTTTAAAGATCAGCAAAAGCCCAGAAAAAGATATACCAAAAGCAAACCAGCGTGCGCGAGTAAACTTAGCAGAGCCAATCAACACATGTGATAACAAGTTAGATATCACTGGAGATAGTGCATAAATCACCGAAATAATGCCCGAAGGTACGTATGCCGCCGCTATGTAAGTGCACAGCATGGCCAGAAAAACGCCAAGCAAAGAAGCGGCATAAACTTTAATAGCTCGCGCTGTCCACGAGAGTTTAATCTTAAAAAGGCGTAAGATCGCATAGCCGATAGCGGCCGCTAACAACATTCGCAGCGTAATTGCACTAATGGGCGTTATCGTTTCACTGCTCCACTGAATAGCTAAGGGAGTAGTCGACCAGATTATTATAATGGTGGCATACGCCACGGGCACAGACATGCTATATCCTCTTTTAATAGTTAGTTTAATTAAAGAAAATACAGCGATATAAGGTGGGTGAAACGATAAGTCACTGCATTTTCTTGCTGTGACTTGAAAGGCTTATAAAACAGACTACTTCTTCAGAAACACAGCGAGCATTGCCATACGGGCGCGCACACACCATCGCATGCTGGCAACCTTGCCTAAACCACGAATAGCGATTAAGGCATAGGCACAAAGCATGAGATCTTTCATTGCAGGTGCTGTGTTTTGATTAATAGTAGTCATAAGCCAATACTGGAGGGCTTTTAGCTTATTGTCAACGCTTAGAGTTCGAGTCGTTATAAATAGTTTCCCAGCGAGGTGTAGACTCAGCAACATAAGAACCAGTAAACTCGGTCTGTAAGCCTCCACGAGTGTTATACCACCTGATGGCAGTAAAATGAGGTTGCGGACCTATGTCCATCCAATGCTTAACTTTTTTTGGAATAATCAATAAATCTCCAGCCCCACATTGAAGTATATGTATCTTTTCCTGAACATGGATATATACGAGTACTGCCCCCTCAATAAAGAAGCGCGCTTCATCTTCGTTGTGCGTATGCTCAGAAATGTACTGACTACGCAATACCACGCCATGAACATCGTCTTCATGAATACGAGCGATATCTGCATATAAATAATTATGCTCACGCTTTACATTCTCAACCAGCTCTTCGTAAAGCTTAAGCAGCTGGTCTCCAGTTGGGCTCGTATTGGGCAGCATTGTGAGAATGTCGTGCTGAGCAAAATAAATTCCATCTTCGGCTAGCTCTGCTACTTGAATAGCATGATCGTCCGAAACTTTTAGCGGTGCTCGCAAATTAAATTGATTATAAAGAGCTAATTGGCTCACCTATGAATCCCTGATACCAATAATAAATTAAGACTGGAAATTAACTGAGCTAAGTCTGGCAAATATTGACTCACTTTAAAATGAGATTAAGCACAGCAAATTAAGAAATAACATTATTTAACTTTTGATTTGTAAGCCCAGGTAACAGCAGTTTCATTTGATTACATATATGCTACTCATCCTGAACAAAGGCGCCGTGAGTCAATCATTTTTGCGGAAACTTTGTTCCTTTCCTGAATTAATTGCGCAGCGATAGATACAGCGATCTCAGCAGGTAGCTTACTGCCAATCGGAAATCCAATTGGCGCATTTAGCCTTGCTAATTCTTCAGAAGCGAAACCGAGGGTGCGCAGCCGCTGCAAACGCTTGCTGGTAGTATTTTGAGACCCCATTGCGCCGACCAGAAAGCATCGGCTATGCAAACCCGCCATCACCGCAAGATCATCAACTCTTGGGTCGTGAGCCAAAGCCAGCACAGCAGAATAGGAATCAGAAAATCGCTCTTTTATCAGATCATCTGGTAAGCAAAGATGCAGCGGAGTATCCCAGCTTTTAGCATCGTGCCTATCAACCACGTTACTACGCGCATCGCAGAGCTCAACATGGAAATCGATCGCCTTTAAAATATTCAAGAGATTCCTTGCAACCTCACCCACACCTACGATTAGTACTTGATAGATCGGGCCGAGCACATGAGTGAAGCGAGCATTATCGAGACTAACCTTATCGATGTCATGCGCTTCCTTATGATTCATGACTCTAATATCTGCTTGACCAGTATCTAAACAAACTTCACGCTTAAGCCATTTCCTGGAATCAAGCGTAGATATAATTTTTGAGATGTATGAAAGGTGAGTGTTGTCCAAGGCCTCTATGAGCAGAGACATTGTACCGCCACAAGGCAGCATATAACGCTGCGCATCATCAGGGTGATCACCAAAGACTTTGATAAAGGGGTATTGGGTATTTCCAAGGCTTAGGTGTTCAACTAGAGCGTCTTCAATACAACCACCTGACAAAGAACCTACTTGCATACCTAAACTTGAGTTATAGGCAAACAGACTACCGGGCGGACGAGGGGAAGCTCCCCATGTTGTAACAACCGTTACCAAAAAGACCTTTTCGTCACGAGCTAGCCACTCTTTAATCGAATTCAATACATGCTTGTTTTGTTCATACATATTAACTTAGCTTAAAAGGCATAGAGTTAAATCGCTTACCCGTAGCTTTATACAAAGCAGAAGCGATTGCTGGTGCAATCGGTGGCAAGCCAGGCTCGCCCACACCGCTTGGCGAGTCGTCTGACGGGACAATATAAGTTTTAATATCTGGAGATTCATTCATCCTCATCAAAGGATAGTCATGAAAATTACTTTGCATAACCTCACCTTCAGCAAAAGTAATCTCTCCATAGAGTGCGGCAGTCGCACCAAATATAATTCCGCTTTCCATCTGCATTGTAACGATATCAGGGTTTACAACCATGCCGCAATCTACGGCACAATGCACCGTCAGAAGCTTAACTTGTCCATATTCAACTTTAAGTTCAACTAGTTGCGCAACATAAGAGCCGAAAGACTTATGCACAGCGATACCTTGGTGGACATCTTTAGGCAGCGTACGCCCCCACCCACCTTTTTCTGCAACCAGGTTCAACACTTTAAGTAGTCGCGGTGAATTACCTAAATACTGTTTGCGGAACTGATATGCATCTAGTCCAGCTGACTGAGCTAACTGATCAATTGCACTCTCCACAACGAAAGCGTTAAATGAGTGGCCAACTGAACGCCAGTAGCTTATCGGTACGCCAGCATCGGCCTTGATATGCTTAACACTGATATTTGGTATCGTATAAGGAAAGTCGGCAGCACCTTCATAAGGCGAAGTATCAGCTGGAGTGATTGGCGTTCCCTCGGTCATTAGCCCGGCATGCCCCAGCATTGGGTACATAAACTCAGGCGCCCAAGGAAACATAGCTGGTGAAGCGTCCCATACATACCAATCCATAATCTTGGGCACGACAATTTGATGCTCCCAGGCGACAGGTAGGCCTTTAGTGTCGAGCGCAGCCCGAACCTTGTGCAAACTTGCTGGTCGAAATAAATCGTGCTTGATATCTTCTTCTCTGGACCAAACCAGTTTAATTGTCAGTCCGGTTTTTTCCGCAACCTCAGCAGCCTCGGCAATATAATCTTGACTTAAGCGTCTACCGAAGCCACCCCCTAGAAACTGGTTATGAATAGTTACATTGTCCAGATCGATATTGGTCGCTTTTGCGACTGCAACTTGTGCTACGTCAGGGGCTTGAGTTCCAGCCCATACTTCCGCCTTCCCCTTGCTAACCCTTGCAACGGCATTCATTGGCTCCATGGTGGCGTGAGCAAGAAAAGGCGCTGTAAACTCAAACTCTTCTATATGGCCATCAGCCTCGAGAAGCTCCGCTGTATCGCCGTCTTGACGAATAGATTTGCCGGAATCATTTGCAAGCTTATCCAGATATAGGTTGCTGATTGCATCACTAGTTTCAACACTCTCTTCACTAAATGCCCACTGCGCCTCTAGTACTTTTGATGCTTTCCTTGCTTGCCAATAGGAGTTTGCGACGACAGCTATACCACGGGAAACCTCAAGAACCGAGACAACACCTTTCTGCTGAAGAGCGACTTCGATATTCGCAGACTTAAGTTTGCCCCCATATTTCGGAGCCCGCTCTACAACGCAGTATTTAAGATCCTGCAATTCAACATCGATTCCATAAGCGCTTTCCCCTTTTACCTTTGCAGCTGCATCAAGTCGAGCGTCGAATTTCCCTATGTACTTGAATTGAGCCGGTTCTTTTACCTTTATTTCCTGCGGTAAATCTTGCTGAGAAGCTAGTTTAGCCAAAGCACCAAAACTCACTTTTTTGCCGGTAGACTTAACGCTGACATAAGCATTACGGCACTCTAAGTTATCTTGTGGTAACGCAAATGCTTCTGACGCTGCTTGTAGCAATAAAGTCCGTACAGCAGCCCCTGCCTCGCGAATCTGGCTCCAACTGCTTGAAAGACTGTTACTACCCCCGGTTAGCTGCAAGCCATAATCCGGGTTGCGATAAGCTGCGTTTGCCCCGGCAAAAACAACCTGAATAGTATCTGGTGAGGTATCTAGCTCTTCAGCCAGCAGCGTTGTAATACCCGTGTAAGTGCCCTGACCCATCTCTACTCTATCTAAAGTGAAGATCACAGAGTTATCTGGCCGTATCTCGAGCCAGGCATTAGCCAACCAGCTACCAGTATTTGATAGTTCATTGTTTCTTAGCGTACTGCAGCCTGGCAATGTTATCGCCACGCTAAGGCCGCCAGCAGCGCCTAAACCAACTTTAAGAAAATCCCTACGATTTATCGCTGTATCAGGTAAAAGCTCTTTAGATTTGTTCATGAGATTAGAATGCATTATGAGCGCTTCATACCTTTGCTTTGTAGGATAGATCGGCAGCAATTTGCTGTGATGCAACAGTGTCTTTAATGGCAGCCTTGATTCGGGAATAAGTACCGCAGCGACAAAGGTTACCGGACATCGCATTGTCAATATCTTCATCACTAGGGTTTGCATTAGCTTTCAAGAGCGAGGCTGCGGACATAAGCTGTCCAGGCTGACAATAACCACATTGCGGTACGTTATGTTTAATCCAGCTTTCTTGTAGCGGGTGCAACTGACCATCTTTACTGGCCAATCCTTCAATGGTAGAGATATTTTGGCCTTCCACTGACGAAACAGGGGTAATGCAAGAGCGAATGGCGACACCATTAAGATGAACAGTACACGCTCCACACAAACCCGCACCACAACCAAACTTGGTGCCCTTTAGACCAACCTCATCACGAATCACCCAAAGGAGTGGCGTATCTGGCTCGACGTCGATTGATATGGGCGCGCCATTAATCTTGAGTTTCATTCTGCCTCCTAGCTAGAAAGCTTTGTCTGGCCAAAGCTATAGATAGTTTTTATAGAAATAGTTGAACTTAGTAATGCTAATTATTTTTTATACTTCTTAGGGCAAGAAGTATTTTAAATGCGATCAAAACACGGCCAGCGCCGAACGTAAGATCTTATTATTTTTTTAACGTCTAGATGCTAACACCCAAGTAACTTAGAGTCACTTACACTTTATTAAGATTTGTTGACTCAACGTAGTCCGTGACGCTCTCTATTATTTTGTTTAGCAGTGTCACCCTTGCGAAGCATTACGTAGACTGCACCAGTGCCGCCATGCTGCGGTTGAGCAGAATGAAAGGCTATTACCTGGTCTAGTTGAGGAAGCCAAATCGCTAAATGGCTCTTTAACAAGGCAAGTTTGTCAGGATTTCGATCTCCCTTCCCATGTAAAATAATAACTGCTCTAAGCTCGTACCTGGAGCACTCATCAATAAAGCGGAATACTTCGCGCCTTGCTTGTTCAACGGTCATTCGATGTAAGTCCAAACGTGCATCTAATTCATAGCGCCCCATCCTTAGTTTTTTATACACACCGTGCTGGACACCATCGCGCTTATAATCAAGTATGTCATTTGATTTCAGCATAGGCACTTCGGTGGAGGCTAGAGGATCTACGGTAAGTTTATCGGCAACGGCAAGTTTGCGCCTAACACGCTTTCCTGGTGTTTCTTCCTCTACTTTGTTTGAAGAAATTTTGCTACTTTCAAAACGAGTAACTCCCTGCATTTCTTCTGCAAATAACTCATCATCACTCATTGCCGTACTCACTCATAACCAATTCTGACCCAAAAATACTATTATAAAACCTAGGATTCGCCAAGTGCAGTTTGCACACTTTCCAAGTTCTTATTCGTATTAAATACTTCCTTCAATGTTTCCCATGGTGGCACCGGCTTACAACTTGAGAAAATAAAATCTGTAAAGGCCATAACCTTCGAAGGTGGCTCTCTACGGCTAGGATAAACCAGGTAAAAGGTTCTTTCCTGAAATGGTGCATCTTCAAGTAGCGTAACCAAACGCCCCGCCCTGACATCTTCACTAATAATAATCTGAGGTAAAGCGCCAACACCAACCCCCTCTATAACCATTCGACGCAGCACTTCCATGTCATTAGCCACTAGGCGAGACTTTGGTTCAAACTCGTATATACCGTTATTCGTTTGAAAAGCCCAAGCGGATGCTGGGTGAGAGACACAGGTATGATCTTCGATAGCCTGAATCGTTTTAGGGATGCCGTTTTTAGCAATATACTCAGGAGAAGCACACAGTGACAATCGCGCGGTTCCGAGATTTCGTGCTACCAGACTAGAATCAGATAATGGGCCAATTCGAAAAGCCACATCGATTTCCTGCTCTAGTAAGTCAACCAGTTTGTCATCGGAGAAGATCTCGACATTAACTTTTGGATACTGCTCCATAAATCGTTTAATCGTGCTGATGAAGAAAGGTGTACCAAAAGACAGCGGCGTACTAATCCTGAGCGTACCGCTTGGCTCAGCTTGCATATTATTAACAACACGATCAGCTTCTTCAGCTTGCTCAAGCATTTTGACGCAATGCTCATGATACAACTTACCGGTTTCTGTCGGCTTTAAGTTGCGTGTTGTACGATTAATAAGTCGCACACCTATACGCTTTTCGAGCTGACTCACTTTTCGGCTTACGGTAGATTTAGGTAGCTTAAGTTTGTCCGCTGCTTTGGTGAAGCTTCCCGATCCGACAACCACTGCAAATATCGCCATTTCATTTAAGTCTTGCATCAATTCGTACCCTTCTCTTACTCTCGCATTTAGAGTTAGCCGCATACATTCCATATACGGAACATTATTTCTAAATTTAGCCTATTAACACCAAAATAGGAACAGCACTACAATAAAAGCATCAAAATTTAGCGTTTGATTGCATTAAATTAGAACAACGGGGCAATAACATACTATTGTTAGCAGCCACAAAAATAAGACTTTTTACTACAAGGTTCATTGTTATGGTCGATAGACTTGCCGCGCAGATTATTAAGTTCAGATGGTTAATCATCATTGCCTCCTTAGCTATTGTATTTTTTATAGCAAGCGGAGCTAGCAATATTGGGTTCAGCTCAAACTATCGAGTATTCTTTTCAGAAGATAATGAACAATTGGTAGCATTTGAAACACTCCAAAACACCTATTCAAAATCAGACAATATATTTGTTGTTCTAGCGCCGAAAGATGGCGAGGTATTTACCGTTCCAACCTTGAATGCAGTTAAAGATCTAACTGATAGAGCTTGGCAATTGCCTTATTCAACACGCGTCGATTCAATCACAAACTTCCAATATACAAAAGCCGAAGAAGATGACTTGCTCGTTAACGACCTGGTTGAATTTCCAGATGAAGCCGATTTGGACGAGATTAAACGGATTGCGCTTAGCGAGCCGCTGCTAGAAAGTCGCCTTATTTCCAAGCAAGCGCATGTTACTGCGGTCAATACCACAGTTCAACTTCCTCAATTGACCGAACAGGAGATTCCCGAACTAGTAGCGCAAGCACGTGTGATGATTGCCCAGTTTGAAGAAGACTACCCCCACCTGGATGTTTATATCACAGGTAGCGTGATGCTAGGCAATGCCTTTTCTGAATCAGCCCAGGACGACCTTGCAAACCTGTTTCCGGTCATGTTTGTGATAATAATCTTCACCTTATTATTGCTTTTACGTTCGTTCACCGGTACCGCCGTAACCTTGGTTGTCATAATAATGTCTATCGTCAGCGCAATGGGAATGTTCGGTTGGCTAGGATGGACGCTTACCGGTCCAAGCACCTCAGCGCCCACGGTAATCATGACAATGGCCGTTGCCGATTGCGTTCATATTCTAGTGACCTTTCTATTTAACATGCGGCACGGAATGCTTAAAGCCGAAGCAATGCAAGAAGCCATACGTATCAATTTCCAGCCGGTTTTCATCACCAGCATCACAACAGTTGTTGGCTTTATGACACTTAACTTTAGTGAAGTTCCACCCTTCAGAGATTTAGGTAATACTGTAGCTATGGGCGTCGTTGCAGCATTCTTTCTATCAGTATTTTTACTTCCAGCACTGGTTATGGTGCTACCGGTAAAAGAGAAGAAGCAAGCAGATAAAGCACACAAAGGCCTTGATGCAATCGCTAATTTCGTCATTAACAAACGCAGACAAATTTTGATCGGTACCGGCTTGGTAACAATCGCCATTTTCTCTGCTATACCATTAAATATGATAAATGACGACTTTGTCGGTTACTTCAAGCAAAGTGTAGAATTTAGAAAAGACACCGACTTTACCGCTGAAAACCTTTCTGGCATTTATACAATTGAATACTCACTAGTTGCCGGAGAATCCGGTGAGATAAGCAACCCGAAATTCTTACAACAGGTCGAGGCATTCAGCCAATGGCTTGAAGCTCGAGAAGAAGTTGTTCATGTCGATACGATTACCGAGATATTCAAGCGCCTGAATAAAAATATGCATGCCGATGATGAGTCATACTTCCGGCTACCGGAGTCACAAGATTTAGCGGCACAATATTTACTGTTATATGAAATGTCGCTCCCCTATGGGCTGGATCTCAACAACCAGTTAAACGTAGATAAATCATCTATCAAACTAACTGTTGTACTAAACAATATACCAAGCTACAAAACCTTAGCGCTTGAAAAGGATATTGCTGAATGGCTTGAGACAAATACCGATATTACTGAGTTCTATGCTGCGAGCCCGAATATCATGTTCTCTCATATCGGTGAGCGAAACGTTATGAGTATGGTTTCGGGGGTAAGTTATGCATTGATACTAATTTGTATCATCATGGTGATCGTACTCAGGTCAGTCAAACTGGGCTTGGTTAGCCTAATCCCTAACCTTATACCTATTGGTGCTGCATTTGGTTTGTGGGGTATCTTCAACGGTAATGTTGGCATATCCGTAGGTACCGCAACAGGTATGGTCCTGGGTATCGTCGTTGATGATACCGTCCACTTTTTAAGCAAGTATCGAAGGGCTAGGCGTGAGAAAGGCTATACTAGCGAGCAAGCGGTGCAATATGCTTTCGCAACCGTTGGTACTGCACTTTGGGTGACAACCTTCGTTTTAGTCGCAGGGTTTATGGTGCTTGCATTGTCCAACTTCAACATGAACGCCCACATGGGTATCTTCACTGCAACAACGATTACGCTAGCACTGATATTCGACTTTATAGCGCTACCCGCAATTCTACTCAAGCTGGAAGAGAAGACTGCGGGTAAGCAAGGCACAGAAAACATCCTTACTTCTACTCCAAACTAAAACCCAACAAAAAAGCCCCTACAAAGGATAATTTGTAGGGGCTTTCTTATTCATCAAGTAGCTATTCTGGTTTAGCGTTTGCAGCACACTCGCCACGAGAACGATCCAGACGGCAACGAATTTTCCAGAGTAACTTAAGTGCCGTAGGATGATTGACCTTGTCTGCCTTTAGTGCCATGCGTACACGTTTACTGAAATGATCAATATCATCCTTAGTAAACTGACTAATCTCGATCCAGTAGTTTTGAGGTATTTCATTCTCAGCATCCTTAACCATTCGTTCCATATCATCCATTCGTGTCAGGATATAATTACGCATTTTGTGGCCAAAGCTAACGCACTCACGCTTTCTGGCTTTTCGGTTCCTGGAACATACCTCAGGGAATTGATCACGCTTAGCGATTGTTTGCAGCATGCCATAATAAAGTCGGTAATCAATTATCCCGCCCTTGTCACCTAATCCGTTGTATAGCTCAAATGTGTTATAGGCCAAAGCTGGCATCAACAAAATATCGACATTACCATTATTGAATTGCCCTGCAAAAGTGGTCAGAGAAACATTGAAGGGAGAAGCACCCGCCAAGTCGGCAAACTTTTTAGCCTGGGGGTCTCCATTAAGAATTGCCAGTTTTTTACCAGCAAAGTCATCGATACTTTCTATCGATCGGTCATTTACAAAGGCAAACATTGACCCTACCGGAAAAGTTGCAACCACTTCGTAATTACCCTGGGTCATCAACTTACCGGCACGAGGACGAGCCAACGTACCCAAGGCGAGTTCAAGGCCTTTCTGGGAGGTAATCGCGCCAATAGCATCCATTGTGCCGCCAAATTTAACGAATTGGCGTGAAAGTATTGCGCTCAAAAGTACGGCTTCACAGCGCCCTGCTTTAAACTCACTTGCGGCGACCTTTTCGTCAGTATATGCAACAAACCTGATACTCAAGCCCCATGATTGAGCTTTTGGTATTAAGTCAGAATAAAAAGACATAACCGGGCCATTACGCCCAACCGGATCCCAAATACAAAATGTTTTTTTCTCTAGAGAGTATGCAGACGTGCTTGCTAATATTAATACCAGCGCTATTAAGACGTTGTAGACCTTCATTCCGAAAAGAATTCCTTGTTTAGGTTCTTGTTAACTCAAGGTTTGCAAGATTATATCTTCGTTTTTATGGTACAAGTGTCCAGCAAAGTAGCCGTATTTATCATGTAATTGTTATAAGATAGCGATTCACGGTAACTGGCCAGTTATAATAGCTGGCAGTTTTATATCTACTTATTTCCCACACTATAACGAAGTGTTTGTTAGTTCAATACTTATTACAGATTAATATGACAGATTCTCATCAAGCCAAACTAGTTACCATTCTAGGCCCTACGGCAAGTGGTAAAACCTCATTAGCTGTAGAGCTTTGCCGTCAGTTTTCAGGTGAGATAATCTCTGCCGACTCTCGCCAGGTATACCGGGGCATGGACATTGGTACAGGCAAAGATCTCGATGAATACGAAGAAGTCCCCCATCACCTAATCGACATTGTGGAGCCGCAAGAGGAATTCAACCTTTTCGCCTACGCCCAACATTTCTCCACAGCTTTCACCAATATCGTCAAACGCGAACAACTGCCGTTTTTAGTGGGCGGAACAGGGATGTATCTAGATGCCATATTAAACCGTTATGAATTAACGATAGCGAAGTCTGACGAAAAAGCACGTCAGGAAATGGAAAATAAATCAGAACGCGAATTAATCGAGCTATTGCTAAGTTTTGACAAAAATTTACACAACACAACCGACTTGTTAAGCCGAGACCGCATCATTAAAGCAATCGAAATAGCAGTAGCCGACAGCAAAGATCTAAAGCCACTGGAGCTTCCCACTTTTACACCCCTTACGATAGGCATTCGCTTAGAGCGCGAAGAAATAAAGGCTAGAATCACAGCGAGGCTTAAGGCACGGCTTGAAGAAGGCATGATAGAGGAAGTAGAAACACTCAGACAACAAGGCCTTCCCTGGGAAAAGTTACACTTCTTCGGCCTTGAATATCGCTTTGTCGCACAATACTTGCAAGGTGAGCTGAGTTACAACGATATGTACCAAAAACTCAATTCAGCCATTCACGCTTTTGCAAAACAACAAAGTAAGTGGTTTAGGAATATAGAAAAGAAGGGGCAGGAAATTCATTGGATCGATAAAGGAGAGGATCTTTTCGACAAAGCCGCAGAGCACCTCGCGAAGCATCTTTAGCGAGCTTTGCTTGGCGAACTACGCTAATGCGTGCAGCTTCTTAAAGGTCACTAGCCTCAACTCGTTTAAGTCTTTTTCAAGTACTGCCAGCGTCAAACCGTGCTTAACCATGCTTTTTAACAAGCTTTTGTCTGCATATTCCAGTATATCCAATACACGCAAGGGGTGTTGCTCAGCCAAGCAGGCAATTACATCTTGCGCCTGTTTTTTCGGCAGCCGAGCTAGCAATTCGGCTGCATAGCGCTCATTCATAAAGACCGCTGTTTCACAGACATACTCAACAGACAAACCTTTTGCTATTTGAACAGCACTCTTAATGGGGAGCTTAGATGTAATTCTTGCCGCAATGGGTGGGTCGATATATTTGTTTGTAATCGCAAGCACGAGAAAGTTGGGGATATATCTAAGCGTTTGAGAGATAGACTCGAAAAAACGATCAAATCCTTTTCTTTCACGTTCGAGCACCGACTCAACCAAATCAAACACAGCTTCAAATTGTTCATCACTCATGCCAGAAATTATTTCTGGCAAGTCACTTTCACTCTGCCGTTCAAGTTGCTCTAATTGCTCCTCACGTTTTGCTACGCGTTCCATTCTAGCAACCTTATTGATCGATGAATGCTAATGGAACGAAAGCAACAAGAATGAGTGTTGTACCCATAACCATAAGCGGAAGAAGTAAACGCTCGTGGCGATAATAAAAGGAATCGCCCTCTTTTAAAGCGAGACTGACTTCCTCATCACCCACAACCTGACGGGTAAGTAGGTGATTTAACGAAACCGGCGGACTCAAATAACCAAGTTCGAAAGCCATCAAGCAGGTCATCCAGAAGTGAATCGGATTGATTCCGGCAGCATAAGCAACCGGAGCAATCGTACCTGTAACCAGGATAAGCGCACCAAAGGGGTCCATTACCATGCCGATCATCACCAAAAACAGAACGAGAAACGCCATCGTGCCGTAGGTAGAGCCGAAGAATTCGGGTATCTCTAGTACGCCGCCGCCCCGTTCTATAATGCCGCCAACTGTAAACGAGCAAGCCATTAACATCAGTAAGGCGCCAATTTGTATGGATGAGTTATCTACAGAACTGGAAAAGGCTGAAGATATCGTCGGACTCGCCTTAGCACTTTCATTTCGCTGATGGAAATCCCTACTAAATTTACGTTCAAACACTAAAACTGCCATAACGATAATTGGCAGCATGACAGGTGCCGTAAATTCGTCAAGTTGAGCATCTAGCAATATGTCGTAAAGAAAGAGCGCAGCGACCAGAATCCCAACATAAGGAAGAAGTGGCATCAAATTTCTAAGAGAAGGTAACAATGCTTCACTTGCCGGTACAATTTTCATAGGGTCCTTTCGTGTAATCATTGCAAATACCGCAAACACGAGCATACTCAGAAGAAAAACCCTGAAGCCCCAATGAAACAGCTCGTCTGTCACAACTTCTTTATTAAGTATTGCAATACCAACTACAAGCAAACAAGGCCTTAGCACAACACCTGAACCCGTCATTGCTGTCACGGCAAGCGACAACTGACGACGAGTCCCTACTCGCCTCATCTCTTGATAAACAACCGCGCCCATCGCAATAATGATAATGCCCGAAGCACCGGTATAAGCAGTCGGGAATGCCATCAATGCGATAGCAACAAATGCAAGCAATTCAGGCGGCAGGTGCCAAGGTTTAAACACCTCAAACAATTTTGCACCAAGAAGCGTTTCTTTAAGCAGCATACCAACCAGAATATAAAGACCAATTGCTAAATGAAGATTAGTTAGCTGAAAGATTTGAGTAAAATAGATAGCAATACCTGGATAGTGCGACTCAACAATAAAAAACTGAAAGATCGCTGCTAACAGCATAATACTATGAATAGGTATCGCTATAAAGGCAAGCCAGGGTTTACCTCCAGGCTCAAGATCTGGCGATGGATTGAGTAACTGATATAGATTCAGACCGCATAAGCTAAAACACCCGAGCATAAGGATAATCATTAACTCAGGGTTGGTAACCTCAGTCCCCGATGCGTAAGAGCCTTGGTAAAACGCGACGGTAGACAACCCAAGACAGGCATTGGCAAACAACTGCCCTACATTCGAAACGTAGTGATCCATTCGACTATGAATCGACCTAAACGCAATATGATTACGCTTCCATGTTGTGATAAACGCAGACAGTGCCAGCAGCAATATCAAAGTAAGTTTTTGATTCTCAATAGCAAGCAAACTAACTTGAGCAAAGGTGTGCTCAAGATCTTTAAAAGTACGAACCCAAACATTCATTTGAGCTCGATAGGTCTGGGCATCAGCATGCTGCTTCTGGCATAGCCTGATTTGGCTAGCTAAGGAATTACGAGCTGAATCACGATCAAACTCAGTCGCAAATAAATCGAAGTCTTCATTTTCTGCAAGGTGCTCTTGTTCTAATTCATCCAACCTGGCTTCGATATCAAACTGATATTCACAGTCTGCAGTGGGCTCATCACCCCGAAGAATAAAGTAGTCCTCCCAAAAATAGCTGCCAAGCTTAAGCATCTGTGCATGCATATTCTCACTAGTGCCCGAAATAATCGTTACGAACAAAAGACATAGAATTGAGTAGGAAAGGATTTTTTGCATCAGGACTTTGATGCTAAATTCGGATTTCTTGTTGGTTAGTTGAGTATCGTAATCAGGCTGCATAGTGTTATTAAAATTATTATGAAGATAATATTAAAAATTAAGATGTAAGTCGGGCCATAGTATACGAAATAGCATGTGAATACAGCGAAATGATCCTAACCTGAGCCACAATCAAGCATAAAAAAAGGAAGATCATTGACCTTCCTTTTTTAGAACGACTAACTAGTTGTACCTAGAACCTAAGCTCTAAGAGCGCTATTCTGATACCAGAGTTCGCTTATTTATAATAAGCATTATCCGTAACGGAGTGATCTGTTACATCACGCACGCCACTTAGCTCAGGAACAACCTCCAACAAACGCTTTTCGACACCGTCCTTCAAGGTAATTGAAACTGCACTACACCCCTGACAACCGCCACCGAAGCGAAGTACCGCAATTTGATCTTCAGTTATTTCAACAAGTGATACATCACCACCATGCGATGCCAAACCAGGGTTAATATCCGTAACAAGAATATAGGTGATACGCTCTGACAAGCTGGAATTTTCATCTATCTTTGGCATCTTGGCATTTGGCGCTTTAATTGTCAGCTGGCCACCCATTTTTTCTTCTGCGTAATCTACAAATGCTTCATCTAGAAATGGAACGCTTTTCTTCTCGAGGTAAAGTTTAAAGCCTTCTAGCTCCATCACTTCATCGTCTTCAACGATATCTTCAGGCTGACAATAGGCCAAACAGGTCTCGGCAAATTTAGTGCCTGGCTGAGTAACAAACATTCTAACGCCCATACCATTTGACTCCTGATTAGAGACAAGTTGAGCGAGATAATGTTGAGCTGATTCGGAAACAGTGACCATAATGAAGTAAGCCTCGATGAAATTATTTGCGCATATAATACGGGTTTTGGACTCTGGGATAAAGACTTAGTAAAATACTCAGGTAATCGTTTTATACTCACGCTTGTGTGAGAGCAGAAATTGTCAGGTTTTTAGATATTATTTTCTATATCAAAATATTTCAATATACTTTTATTTCCGCTAAGATAGCGCTTTCTACAACATCGCATAGAATTGCGTGCTATTTCACCTTATTTTGGGAATACACATTTAATGTCCAACATACAAAATAGAACTCAGCTTTTGAACGACGCGCTAAGCAAGCGCATCCTAATACTGGATGGCGCTACCGGAACAATGATCCAGCGCTTTAAGTTTGAAGAGGAAGACTATCGCGGTGAAAGGTTCAAAGACCACCCTTCGGAAGTTAAAGGCAATAATGACCTATTATGCCTGACTCAAGTAGACGCCATTGCTAGCATCCATAAACAATATCTAGATGCAGGCGCAGATATAATTGAAACAAACACTTTCAACTCGACCAAAGTTTCCCAAGCTGACTATGGCATGGAAGAGCTTGTATACGAGTTAAATTTCGAAGCTGCACGTATTGCACGTGAAGAAGCGGAGAAGAAGACCGCTGAAACGCCCGACAAGCCAAGATTTGTTGCAGGTGTCGTTGGCCCAACATCACGTACGGCATCCATTAGCCCCGACGTTAACGACCCGGGTTTTAGAAACGTCACTTTCGAAGAGCTTTACGACAATTATTATGAAGCCACCGATGCCTTGGTAAAAGGCGGTGCCGACATAATCATGATCGAGACCATATTCGATACGCTTAATGCTGAAGCAGCTATTTATGCAGTTGAACAATACTTTCAGGATTCCAAACTGAAACTGCCAATCATGATTTCAGGCACCATCACTGACGCCTCGGGCCGTACTCTGTCCGGGCAGACAGCTGAGGCCTTCCTAATATCTGTTAAGCACTGCAAGCCTCTGAGCATCGGTTTTAACTGCGCTCTGGGTGCCGATGCACTTCGGCCCTACATTGAAGAGTTATCTACCAAGGGCGAATGCTATGTTAGCGCCCACCCTAACGCAGGCCTGCCGAATGAGTTTGGTGAATACGATCAAACACCTGAAGAAATGGCCGATATCGTTGAGACCTTCGCAAAAGATAATTTAATCAACATTATCGGTGGCTGCTGCGGTTCAACACCAGAGCACATTGCTGAAATCGCACGACGTATGGAGAAACACAGTACAAGGGCTATTCCACAGATCAAACCCAAACTTCGCCTTTCCGGCTTAGAAGCTTTTGTTACAGATGAAGACTCACTATTCATTAATGTCGGTGAGCGCACTAACGTTACTGGTTCAAAGAAGTTTTTGAGGCTTATTAAAGACGAAGAGTTTGAAGAAGCACTCGACGTTGCAAGACAGCAAGTTGAAAACGGCGCACAAATCATCGATATCAATATGGATGAAGGCATGCTGGAATCCAAAGAAGCGATGGTCCACTTTCTCAACCTCGTCGCTTCAGAACCAGATATCTCCAAAGCACCAATTATGATTGACTCCTCTAAGTGGGAAGTAATTGAGGCCGGACTGCGTTGCGTACAAGGGAAGGCTGTCGTTAACTCAATTAGCTTGAAGGAAGGCGAAGAGCAATTTATCGATCATGCGAAAGCCTGTATTCGTTACGGTGCGGCCGCGGTAGTGATGGCTTTCGATGAGAAGGGTCAGGCCGACTCCTTAGATCGTAAGATAGAGATTTGTAAGCGCTCATACGACGTATTGGTTGGCTTAGGCATGCCTCCTGAAGATATTATTTTTGACCCGAATATTTTTGCGGTCGCAACAGGTATCGAAGAACATAACAACTACGCCGTTGACTTTATCGAAGCTACTCGCTGGATTCGTCAAAACCTACCCTATGCAAGTGTCTCTGGTGGCGTTAGTAACGTCTCGTTTTCCTTCCGCGGCAACAACCCAGTACGCGAGGCTATTCATTCCGTCTTTCTTTATCACGCCATAAAAGCCGGTATGAACATGGGTATCGTCAATCCCGGACAACTAGTTATCTATGACGATATTGATCCAGAGCTAAAAGAGCGCGTCGAAGATGTTGTCCTAAATAGACGGGACGACTCAACTGATCGACTTCTTGAAATAGCTGATAATTTCCGCGGTGAAGCCGGTGAGAAGAAGAAAGAGGATCTAGAGTGGCGTAAGCTGCCTGTCGAAAAGCGACTCGAACACGCGCTTGTTAAAGGTATTACCACCTTTATTACAGAAGATACCGAAGAAGCTCGCGTCAAAGCAGCGAGACCAATTGAGGTCATCGAAGGCCCTTTAATGGATGGAATGAATGTCGTAGGCGACCTATTTGGCGAAGGTAAAATGTTCTTACCACAAGTCGTTAAAAGCGCCCGGGTAATGAAACAGTCAGTCGCACATCTCGTCCCCTTCATTGAAGCAGAAAAAAGTGATAAACAAACGACCAAGGGTAAAATCCTAATGGCCACCGCTAAAGGCGATGTACATGATATCGGCAAGAATATCGTTGGTGTCGTTTTACAGTGCAACAACTATGAAGTAATAGATCTTGGTGTAATGGTTCCTGCCGATAAAATACTTGCTGCCGCCAAAGAACATAATGTAGACATTATTGGAGTTAGTGGCCTAATCACACCGTCGCTTGACGAAATGGTCCATATCGCAAAAGAGCTGCAGCGAGAAGGCTTGGATATACCACTAATGATCGGTGGTGCAACGACCTCTAAGGCTCACACCGCTGTGAAGATAGAACCTCAGTATCAAAATAATATTTCAGTCTATGTCACAGATGCCTCACGTAGTGTCAGTGTTGCTACCTCTTTGTTAAGTGATACACAGCGTGACACCTTTGTCGAGAACGTGAAGGTGGAATATGAGACGGTACGCGAACGTCGTAAAAACCGCAGCGCCAAGTCCAGCTTCCTAAGCTATGAAAAAGCAGTAGCAAACAAGCTGTCACTTGATTGGAGCGGCTACGAACCACCTAAGCCGAAATTTACCGGCACCAAAATCTTTGAAGACTACCCACTTGAAGAATTAGTTGACTATATCGATTGGACTCCGTTTTTTATCACGTGGGACCTGGTTGGAAAATACCCGAAAATATTAAAAGATGAGCATATCGGTGAAGCTGCTCAGAGTCTTTTCAATGATGCACAAAAAATGCTCAAGGATCTGATAAGCAATAAAAAACTAAAAGCCAAGGCTGTTATCGGATTTTGGCCAGCAAACGCTCAAGGCGATGATGAAATTACTGTATTTGCAGACGAAAGTCGATCTAAGGTAAATCTAAGCCTGAATCACCTACGCCAGCAATCTGACAAAGCGGGCAATCAATTTAGCTTATCACTAGCTGACTTTATTGCACCTAAAGAAACGGGTCTCAATGACTATATCGGTGGCTTTGCAGTCACCGCTGGAATCGGTGCTGAAGAACTTGCCACCGAGTTCGAAGCAAAACATGACGACTACAACGCGATTATGGTCAAAGCGCTAGCTGACCGCCTAGCCGAAGCTTTCGCTGAGCGTATGCACGAAAGAGTTCGTAAAGAGTTCTGGGCTTACGCTGGAGATGAAAGCTTTGATAACGACGCCTTGATTAAAGAAAAATACCGCGGTATCCGCCCTGCTCCGGGCTACCCTGCTTGCCCTGATCATACTGAAAAGACCGAGCTGTTCAAGCTACTGGAACCCGAAAACAGTGCCGGAATTTCATTAACCGAACACTTTGCAATGACACCTGCAGCTTCAGTTAGTGGGTTTTATTATTCCCACCCTGATTCAAAATATTTTTCTGTTGGAAAAATTACCAAAGACCAGGTCGAGGATTACGCTAAGCGTAAATCAATGTCTATCACTGAAGCAGAAAAATGGTTGAGTCCGGTACTAAACTATGATTAATCGCTAAAAAACGGCTTTTATATAACCAAAACCCGTAATAGCTAAACAAACTTATATAAGCTGGTTATTTAACCGCTTATTAAAAACTGATACCCTTAGCGCCCGCAAAAATGGCCCCAGGCTGCTTTGGGCTAAATTATATTAAGCAAGTACGATTGAGACGCACTAAATGTACAAATACGATGGTTACGACAAACAGATCGTCCAGGAACGGGTTCAGCAGTTCCGCGGTCAAACCCAACGCTTTCTTGAAGGGACTTTGGCAGGTGACGACTTTTTGCCTTTACGTCTGCAAAACGGTCTATACGTCCAGCGATTAGCACCTATGCTTCGGGTCGCCGTACCTTACGGCATGCTGTCTTCCACACAGCTTAGGAAGCTCGCTTCAATCAGTCGTGACTACGACAAAGGCTACCTGCACTTTACTACTCGCCAAAACGTCCAATTCAACTGGCCCGAGCTAAAAGATGTCCCAGACATTCTTGACGAGCTTCGTAGTGTTGAAATGCATTCCATTCAAACGAGTGGCAATTGTATTCGTAACACCACGACTGACCAGTTTGCCGGTGTGGCAGCGAATGAATTGTTAGACCCGCGCCCTTACTGCGAGATCATACGTCAGTGGTCGACTTTCCATCCTGAGTTTGCATTCTTGCCACGTAAATTCAAAATCTCGGTAAACGCTTGTGGTGATACAGATCGTACTGAGTCTCTAGTGAATGATATTGCTCTGGAGCTTGTTAAGAACGATGCAGGTGAAATTGGCTTTAAAGTTTTGGCCGGTGGTGGGCTAGGCCGTACGCCAATCATTGCCTCGGTAATTCGTGAGTTTTTACCCGAGAAGCACCTGCTTAGTTATCTCGATGCGATCTTGCGTGTCTACAATATTCACGGTCGCCGCGACAACAAATACAAAGCTCGTATTAAAATCCTTGTAAAAGCCCTTACACCCGCCAAGTTCGCAGAACGCGTTGAAGCTGAATGGGAGCATATCAAGGATGGAGCGACAACACTGACCAATGAAGAAATTGACCGTGTAAAAAACTTCTTTACAGAACCAGCATACCAATCGCTTGCTGATAATAGTGAAAGCTTTGTTAAGCAACAAGACGAGCACAAAGGCTTTGCCAATTGGATCAAGCGTAATGTCAATGACCATAAAAAGCCTGGCTACTCGATCGTTACGCTAACACTTAAGAAAACGGGCACACCACCAGGCGATGCATCTGACAAGCAGGTTGATACAATTGCAGACATGGCTGATAAGTATAGTTTTGGTGAAGTCCGTGTAACACACGACCAGAACATTGTTCTTGCAGACGTTCCTCAGAATATGTTGTTTGAATTATGGAGTGAGGCTAAAGCAGCTGGTTTTGCAACGCCTAACCTTGGCATGATTACAGACATTATTTGCTGCCCAGGCGGCGACTTTTGTGGCCTTGCAAACGCCAAATCAATACCAGTAGCTGAGCAGATTCAAATCAAGTTTGATGATCTAGATTATGTCTATGACATCGGCGAGATCGATTTAAATATATCAGGCTGTATGAACGCTTGCGGTCATCACCATGTGGGTAACATTGGAATTCTCGGTGTTGATAAGCGCGGCGAAGAATTCTATCAGGTATCTCTAGGTGGAAACTCGGGTAAAGATGCCGCCATTGGCAAAATATTAGGCCCGTCCTTCGCTAGAGCTCAGATGCCTGAAGTCGTTGAAAAGATTATCAACGTTTATATTGAAAACCGAACTGAAGAAGAACTGTTTATTGATACATTCCGTAGAATTGGAATGCTACCTTTTAAGGAGCGCGTATATGCCAAGGCTGATTAAAGTAGATAAGATTGTCGATGATGCGTGGCAAATTCTAGATAAAGGTTTTTCAGGCAAGCTTGAGCAGAGCCAGGTATTTGTTCCCTTAAACTATTTGCTTGAAAACCCTGGATGCATTGATGCTTCTGAAGTTGGCGTTTGGCTCGACAGCGACGAAGAACCGGAAGCGCTTGCACCCTACCTGGATAAGCTTCCTGCTATTGCAATAAACTTCCCTAAGTTTGTTGACGGGCGCGGCTACTCCTATGCTCGTATACTTCGCGACCGTTTGAACTTTGAGGGTGAAATTCGTGCAATTGGCGACATTCTTCACGACCAGCTTTTCTATCTGAAACGCTGCGGTTTTGACGCATATGCAGTTCGAGAAGACAAAGATATTGAGGTCGCACAAGAAGGCTTGTCCGACTTTACTGAATCTTATCAAGCAGCAAGCTTTATGAATCAACCACTATTTCGCCGTCGCGGCTAACGAGTGCTTAGTACCCACCTCTAAGCCCCCAAACCAGGATCTTAGAGGTGGAGCTTTTCAAACAAACTCCCCCTCCTCTTCCCCTTACGTCGTTCTTCATCCGCTAAAAATACAGCTATACTAATAACATATCTGGCGTTTTTTAAAGGAGTCAGCAATGCGTATTGGTGTACCAAAAGAAGTCAAAAATAACGAATTCCGCGTCGCCATGACGCCTAACATTGCTCACGAGCTCTATTCTCATGGACATAAGGTTTTTATAGAGAAAGATGCAGGATTAGGATCCGGTTTTTCAAACCAAGAATACCTTGACGCAGGGTCGACTGTGCTCGAATCTGCTGTTGATATTTTTCACCAAGCAAACCTGATTCTTAAGGTAAAGGAGCCGCAAGCCTGGGAGCGCAGCCAGCTCACCGCAGGTCATATACTGTTTACATATTTACACCTTGCACCAGATCTTCAGCAAACAAGCGACTTGCTAGATAGTAAAGCAACGTGCATCGCCTATGAGACGGTTTCCGATGCTGCGGGACACCTTCCTCTTCTTACACCAATGTCAGAGATTGCTGGCCGAATGTCAATTCAGGCAGGCGCTCACTGCCTTGAGAAATCGCAGGGAGGTCGCGGCGTACTCTTAAGTGGTGCCCCCGGTGTCGAACCGGCACGCGTTCTGATACTTGGTGGCGGAGTTGTCGGCCGCAATGCTGCTAAAATCGCTGTTGGCATGGGGAGCGACGTAACCGTATTCGATAAATCGATTGAAACACTAAGAACACTAGAAAGCGAGTTTGGCAACAGCATCAAAACTCTATACGCAAGTCGCGCAGCCCTACTCAAACTCCTACCTCACTGCGACCTTGTTATTGGGGCTGTGCTAATTCCCGGCGCTACCGCCCCAAAGCTAATTACTAAAACTGACCTAAGCCAGATGAAAAGCGGCAGCGTGATCGTAGATGTGGCGATAGACCAAGGTGGATGTATTGAAACCTCAAAACCTACAACTCATGAAAAGCCAGTATTCACAATAAATAATGTCGTACATTATTGCGTCGCCAATATGCCCGGAGCCGTTGCACGAAGTTCAACTCTAGCTTTAACGAACGCTACAGCGCCTTACGTAATCGAGCTTGCTAATAGAGGTTGTCGTAAAGCACTGGAAACGAACCCGGGCTTTATGAAAGGTCTGAATATTGTTAATGGGGAGCTCTGTAACAAGAACGTTGCCGAGGCACAAAACCTAAAAAGCATTTCTCTTGAAAATGCGCTTAATAAGCTTTGATTCCTTATAGCAGCATAAGCTGATTCGCCGACATTAAGTAAATACTCGCAAGCCATCCAGAATAAACTGGATTGCCAGTGCAGCTAAGATCATTCCTAAAAAACGTTTTAATACTTCATCACCTATCGCACCAACCAGGCGTTTAACATTGCCCGAAAAAATCATCAGAATACAGGTTAGCGTGCTGATAGATACAATGGCAAACATCACAGAAAGCTGGCCCAAAGCCGAACTAGTCGAAGAAAACAACAAAATACTTACTGTTAAAGAGCCAGGCCCCGCAAGTAGCGGTATGGACAATGGGAAAACCGATATATCTCTGCCATTCCCGCTGCCAGCGAAAGACAAACTACTGGTAACCATACGAAACGCCGTATAAAACAAAAGCACGCCACCGGATATCTTGAATGCATGAATACTAATCGCAAGCTTACTTAAAAGGAGTTCACCAAAATTGCCAAACAATACTAGTAGCATCGTGGAAATAAGACAGGCCTTGAAAGCGATCAACTTTCGACCTGAACCACTTTCAAGCAAAGAATGGAAAATTAAAGCCATTCCAATCGGATCGATGATCACAAATAGAGCAACCAACGCTCCAACATATACACTTATATCCATAAGAATCTCATAAAAGGACTTACTATCACTATAGTATTGAATCGTGCCAAGCGCGAAAGATACTTTCTCTAAAGCGAAAAGGCTTAATTTTTTTGTATGTGATAAATCAATCCCTATATATTTTATTGCCCTTTAATCCTGATTTAAAAAGACCCGCAGCGTAATAATATGACATAATGTTCATGTCGACTCACAGTCACAAAACTAAGTCGAGTCAAGATAGAACAGCAACACAATAATATGTCAAAGGATTTGAAATGGGCTTAAAATCTTTTCTAAAAGATAAACTAGTATCAAAAGAACTAAACGTCCAACTCGATAAGATAGAAAAACCAGTTGGAACCCTTGGCTATGACCCATGGGGTTTTAACTCTGATACCAATAAGATTGTTTTTTCTTTATTCTCTGGCATTTACAACAAATACTTTCGCGTAGAGACTAGCGGGATTGAGCATACTCCCGATTCAGGGCCCGTACTAATTATCGCAAACCATAGTGGACAGCTTCCTATTGATGGAAC